>NZ_CACA01000316.1:0-71675 GCF_000180455.1 Kamptonema sp. PCC 6506 | reverse complement strand
CATAAAAGTCCTTCTAGCCGGCGACGAATAGCGTCAAGTTCGTTGATGGGCATTTCCGAATCCTTATTCTCTCCCTCCTGCCAGTCAGTCTGTTCTACATTACTTTCGGGTGGAATAGCCAGAGCCCCCGCCGGGATCAGCTCCCAGTCATAATCAACACTATCGCAAAACTCCTTGATCTCTTCATCTTCGAGCGATTCCACCACAGGCGTAGGGAAATCCTGAGCCTCCAACATCACACCAAAGCGCTCAGCGTCGTCTTCCGACTCAAACATCAGCACCTTATTGCGATCGCCGATTTGTATAGTATGGATTCCCTCATTCTCCGTTCGAGCATTAAACAGTAAGACGAACACTCGCATAAGTTTCTTACATCCTCAGTTACCACCGTTTTTTATATTAAAGGCGATCGGCAATAATTGATGGGGAGAGCGGAAAAGAGCGATCGCGTCTTTATTGAAAAAAATCATACCTATGTTGAGTTTGTTGAAGGCGTTAGTCTGTGTTTAGATTGAGTTTGGTCAAGGTTCCTCGACTGAACCTGACTTTGTAAAGGAGTGTCTATATCTTAAGTAAACAGAGTGAAGACACTCATAGCAAATGCCAAGCTCGTTAGGACGTTCTGATTTCCTGAAACCCTTAATGCTATTCTCTTCTTTCCCTAGCCCCTAGCCCCTAGTCCCTAGCCCCTTCTTCCCCTAGCCCTGAGCATCGTAGTCCCTAGCCCCTTCTTCCCCTAGCCCCTAGCCCCTAGCCCCTAGCCCCTTCTTCCCTAGCTATAGCTCTTCTGTTGCAAGCATGACGAATCCTAACATCGACAATCAACCAGAACCCCGTCCCTCCCGCCGCAGATGGCGGCCGCTAATTTTGAGCGGCATAGGATTGGGAATTGTTACTATAACTGGGGCCTTGGTGGCAGTTTGGTGGATACAGGAAGAGTTAGCACCCCTAGTTGAGACTGAAATTAGCCAACTCTTGAAGCGACCGGTTAAAGTCGGGCGGTTGGAAAGATTTTCTCTGACTGGTTTACGCTTTGGTCGCTCATCCATACCAGCAACTCCTACCGATCCCGACAACGCCTCTGCTGAAGCCGTCGAAGTCCAATTTTCTCTTGGGCATCTGATCTTCAGACGCATCCTGAAGCTAAACGTCAATTTAATCAACTCCAATGCCTACATAGAGCAAGACGCTAAGGGCAAGTGGATTAATATCGAGACTGCTAAAGACCGGGAAGGGGGCATAATTAAAACCGAAATCGACACTATCGGGGTTGAAAACGCCAATGCTGTACTCGTACCCTCTCCAGCAGTAGGACAGAAAACTTCAGCCCCGATTTCGGTGAAGCTCAAAGATGGTAACGCTCAAATTCGCGAACAAAATCAGCGAATTCTCTACGAACTTAACGGTCAATTCGTTACCAGTGGCAATTTCCGAGTTAAGGCAGACTCGCTATTACCAACAGGTGAAACTAATGTGCTATTACAAGGGCAAAATCTACCTGTTTCTGAACTAGCACGTTTGCTGAAAGCTCCTGCAATTAGCTTGGTTAGGGGTCAAGGTAGTGGTAATTTAACGGTCAGTTTGCGACAAAATAAATTATCAGATATCACTGGTATAGCTAGCTTTCAGGGTGTGGAGGCGATTGTTAATCCTTTAAAACAACCGCTGAAGAATACTACGGGTCAAGTGCGGTTTAAGGAAGGTGCGATCGCGATAGATAATCTCAGTACCAACTACAGTCAGATTCCGATTAAAATCGCAGGTACGCTTCAAACTGGGCCTAACTTTGACTTGACACGAACTAAGTTTAATTTAGCTACTAATATTCAGCCTGTAACTGTTGCGGTGTTGCTGAATGCAGCTAATAAAGAACTCTCCAAGCCTTTACAATTGCCAATTCCTGTAGCGGGGGAAGTGAAACTAGAAGGTAAACTCACTGGGGATCTTTCTCAACCTCTGTTTTTAGGCGCGATCGCAACTACAAAACCAGTTCAACTCGATCGCCTCCAATTTAGCAATATCAGCACTCGCTTTGCAGTAGAAAGAGGAAGAGGGGGAGCGGGGGAGCGGGGGAGCGGGGGAGCGGGGGTGCAGGGGAGCGGGGGTGCAGAGGGTGCTAAATCCTCCCCATCCTCCCCATCTTTCCCCTCCTCTCTGGTTGTATCTTTGAGCGATATTCGGGTAACGCCAAGTGCTGGGGGTGATATTACTGGTAAAGGTCAAGTTGATATAGCTTTGGGAGAGGGCAATTTGCGATCGGGGCTGGTGCTGGATTTGGCAGCTAAGGATTTGCCAGCAGATGCGATCGCAGAAATTTACCAAGTTTCTCTTCCACCGGAAGTCGCGATCGGCAATATCTCCGCTAATGCTCAGATTTTTGGGCCGCTTGATAATATCCAGGGCCGAGTGCAATGGCAAGCACCACAAGCTACATATCCGGCGACTGGCGAAATTCGGATCGCGCGATCGGCGGTAGGTTTGCAGAATGTGGCGCTGAGTATCGCTGGGGGTACTGTGAATGTTAGCGGTGTTTTGAATAATGGCCGTTGGCAAGCCTTGGTGGGAGGCGATCGCGTCGATCTCAATCTTTTGCGGCAAGAGATACCGTCACTGTCAATACCTGCTGATTTAGAGGGGCTTGTGAGCGGCCGCGTGCTGGCTGCGGGAACTTTGGATAATTTGAACCTAAATGCGATCGCAGCTAGGGTAATCGGCACTTTAACCACTGCTGGAGGGACGATCGATGGTAGAGGGGTATTGGATAAAGGGCAATGGCAAGGGATTGCGGAGTCAGAGACGATCGCGATCGCCTCTCTGGCCGATTTGGGATTGCCAATTTTAAATGCTGTTAACCCCGAAGCTACTAATCTGAAAGCTCAACTGCAAAATCTGCAAACCCTAGATGGGCGGGTATCCGGGCAAATTCGAGTAGCCGGGCCTGTGGAGAATGTGAATTTGAATGCGATCGCGGCTGATGCTAAAGGGCGGATTACGGTCGCTGGGGGTACTGTTAATGCCAGTGGTAAACTGGAATCTGGGCGTTGGCTAGGAGTTGCAGACGCAAACGCGATCGCACTCAACCCGATTATTAATGCTGGACTGCCCTTTATCGATGGGACTGACCCCCAAGCCAACAATCTTAGGGCTCAACTGCAAAATTTGCAAACCCTGAACGGGCGTATTACCGGGCAAATTCGAGCCGCCGGGCCTTTGAATAACTTGACTTTGAATGCGATCGCGGCTGATGGCAATGGACGCATTGCTGTGGCTGGCGGTACTCTCAATCTCAGAGGCGAACTAGGTGGGGGCAGATGGCAGGGAGTTGCAGGGGCAAATGCGATCGCGCTCAATCCTATTATTAACGCTGGATTGCCATTTGTAAATAGCAATATCAAAGCTCAACTGCAAAATTTGCAATCCCTAAACGGGCGATTAACAGGTCAATTGCAAGCAGCGGGCCCCTTAGAAAATTTAACGGCAAATGCGATAACTGCCTTTGCCAATGGGCGAATTGTTACTAATCAATTAGGCGAAATTTTAGCTCAAGGTAAATTAGAACAAAGCAATTGGCAAGCATTCCTTGAAACCAATAATTTACCTCTGAACCGTTTAGAACAACCCTTAAAACAAGCAGGATTGCTAACCGCCGACCTACCATCAGAAATAGACGGAGTTTTAGATGGGAGAGTACGCCTATCTGGGAATTTGAATAACTTAAGTGGTAACGCAATTGTTGCTAACGGTGAAGGTCAACTCAGACTCAATGATGGCGGTGGGATTGTCAATGCCAGAGGTCAATTAACTGGTGGTAATTGGCGAGCAAATATTGGGGGAGATCGAATTGCATTAAGTCGCTTTCAAGAAGTGTGGTTAGCGCAAACTTCGCGCTTGCGAGCCCAAGGCTTAATTAGTCAAGCCCAAAACTTACCGTTACTCGGAGGACTTTTCAACGGTCAAATTAACTTATCTGGCCCCTTAGCTGTTGTCCCCCAAGCAATTCGCGCTGCTGGCCGTTTCCAAGTATCAGAATTGCCTTTTCTCAATCAACCGTTTGCGGCTGTATTTAACTGGGATGGTAAACGAGTCGAAGTTGAGAATGCTGTCAGTCCGGGATTGAGCGCCAATGGATTTTTTGGTGTAGAATTTGAAGGGAAAGGATTACCTTCGATTTCTAATTTAGATTTTAATGTCAAACTCTCCAATTTTGACTTAGAATCTTTACCAATTCCCACACCGGCGGCCTTAGAAAATGTAAGTAGCCCGACTTTAGTAGCAGGAAGGGCTGATTTTGTAGGGCGGGTTTCTGGTACTCTTGCCGATCTGAATTTAGTTGGCGATTTGCGATTGCGCGACTTGGCGGTAAATAAGGTAGAATTTGAGCCGGTCATGTTGGGTACTGTGAATGGAGGATTAGGGCGAGGATTAGACTTAAATTTAGCGGGGCAACAAGACCGAATTCAGATAGCTTTAGATCGGACTTATTTGCCAACATCATTTTTAATTCGGCGTGGAGATGCGATCGCCAGCGGTCGTACTCAAGGTGATATTCTGCGAGTTAATCTCGAACAGTTTCCTCTGGCTACTTTGAACTTGACACCCGCCAAGGATCGAGGGTTAGGGCCGATAACTGGTTTGGCTTCGGGCCAAATTAATATACCGGGTTGGAAAATGCCGCTAAATGTGGCTAACTTGCAAGCATCGGGACAAATCGCGATCGCCCAACCTGCGATCGGTTACATTAGAGCTGACAATTTCCAAGGCCAATTTAACTATGCTAATGGTGTTGCTAGCCTGATTAACGGTGAATTGCGACTAAGACAAAGCCAATACCTAATTTCGGGAACAGTTAAGACTGGTGATAATCCCGAATTTGCAGGCAAAATTAACGCCAAGCAAGGCAATTTGCAAGATATCCTAGTGGCGTTGCAATATTTCAACCTCAGCGATATTGCACGCGGCTTAAAACCTCCCGTTTATGGGACGGCGGCGGATGTGCAAACGGTGGCTGTGGGGATGCCAGATGCTCCTTTAATCGAGCAATTGCGCCGTTTTGCAGAAATTCAAGCCCTGTTACAACAACAGCGTGAGGCTCAAGCATCCTCGAAAATACCGCCTTTATCGTCATTGCAAGGGAATTTCAGCGGTGAAATCTCTGTCGCGGGTTCTTTGCGGACGGGCGTACAAGCTCAGTTTAACCTTGCGGGGAATGATTGGCGCTGGGGAAATTATGTTGCCGAACAGTTCAGCGTTGAGGGCAGTTTTCAAGACGGTACTTTGACTGTTTTGCCACTGCGAATTAAATCTGGCGAGACGCTGATCGGCTTTTCGGGGCAAATTGGGCAACAAGGACAGTCAGGCCAGTTGCGCGTGAGAAATGTCCCAGTAGAGGAGTTGGCGAAAATTGTCGAATTGCCTTATGTGGATGTTACTGGCAATCTCAATCTCAGAGCAACGATCGCCGGTACTTTGGACAATCCGCAGGCGATTGGGGAACTGAGTTTGGTTAACGGTACGATCAATACTGAGCCGATTGAGAATGCTGAAGGTAGTTTTAGCTATACTAATGCTCGTCTCAATTTCAGTGGTGTTGCTTTAGTGACTTCTGATGAACCGATAACTGTACAGGGAAGTTTACCTTTTGAGTTGCCTTTTGCGGCGGTGAAGGCCGATAGCGACCAAATTGCCTTGAATGTGAATCTCAAAAATGAGGGGTTGGCGATTATTAATGTCCTCACGCCGCAAATTGCTTGGGTTGACGGTAAGGGACAGGTACAACTCAAGGTAGGTGGGACTTTACAAAGTCCAGCGGCGGAAGGAATTGCAGTTTTTGAGAATGCGACGGTACGAGCACGGGCTTTTCCTGACCCGCTGACGGGGTTGACGGGAATTGTGCGGTTTGAGGGCGATCGCATTCGTGTTGAAGGCTTACAAGGGCAGTTAAGTCAGGGTAAGGTAACGGCGGTAGGGACAATACCGCTGGTAATCCCTCTGGGTGAGGGCGATCGCGATCGGGCAAATCCGCTAACAGTCGCTTTGGATAAGTTGTCTTTGAATCTGAAGGGACTTTACAGAGGTGGGGCCAACGGTCAAATTATTGTAGGGGGAACGGCATTGAGGCCGTCTTTGGGCGGTAATATTGACCTTTCTAACGGTCAGGTATTTCTCCCTGGTTCTGGTAGTGGTACAACGCTGGTATCGACAACGGGAGGGGGATCGCAGTCCTTTGAGGTAGGGTTGGATAATCTGCGGTTGAATTTGGGTAAGGGAGTCCAGGTAACGAGTCCGCCGATATTGAGTTTTCTGGCAAGTGGGGGTTTAACTGTAAATGGGACGCTGGATGATTTGCGGCCCCAGGGTACGATTAAGCTAACATCGGGGGCGGTGAATTTGTTTACTACCCAATTCCGCCTCGATCGCGGCTACCCGCAAACTGCAACTTTTATACCATCTCAAGGGCTAGACCCAACGCTGGACGTGCGTTTGGTGACATCAGTACCAGAGGTAACGCGGTTTGTAACGCCGACTTCGGCTTTGTCTTCGGAGATCGCGGATAATCCCACTGGGATTAATTCTGGCAGGGTACGAAGCATCCGCATTCAAGCTTTAGCCCAAGGAAGGGCTTCTCAGTTGGCGGAGAATATTGAGTTACGGAGTTCTCCCAGTCGTTCGGAAACGGAAATTGTGGCTTTGTTGGGTGGCAGTTTTGTGCAGACTTTGGGGGCTGGAGATAGTACCCTAGCGATCGCTAATTTAGCGGGTGCGGGTTTATTTAGTAATCTTCAATCTGCGGTAACGAATGCTACGGGGTTAACTGAGTTTCGCCTATTTCCTACTAGGATTAGAAGCGAAGAAGGGAGAAGTTCTTCTTCGTCTACTTTGGGTATAGGTTTGGAGGTCGGTCTTGATATTACCCGCAATGTTTCTGCTTCCGTAATTCGCGTACTCGCGCCGAATCAGCCTACTGAATTTACTCTCCGCTATCGCTTGAGTGATGAGGTTTTATTGCGCGGTTCAACTAATTTTCAAGGCGATAATCGGGCAACTGTTGAATATGAAGTGAGGTTTTAGTATAGCAGAAGGCAGGAGGATTAACACACTCGAATTGAGAGATATAATATCAGTTACCAAAAATAATATAACATTCGGAGAGTGACAGAAGAGGGCTATGAGAGTTGAAACCAGCTCAGACGAATTATGAGTTCGTTACCTCCCCGATCGGGCAAGGTTGCGATCGCACCGAGAATGAAACCGCCCTGCCCCTCTTCCCCTAGCCCCTATTTTCCCCTCTCTTCCCTAGCCCCTAGCCCCTAGCCCCTAGCCCCTAGCCCCTTCTTCTCAAGCAAACAAGCAGAAATTCGCCTAGCGGCTCCTGGTTCTCCCATGCGACGCAAGCCATTTTCAGCAATGAGTTGCAATCGATCGGGATCGCGGAGTAAAGATTGAATTACACTAGGAACTTCTGCTGGATGCTTAACTAAAATTAGCGATGGCCCTAACAGGCGACTTTGAGCTTCAGCAAAAGCATAAGTAAACTGGGGGCCACTTCCGGGAATTGCGATCGCAGGTTTTCCTAAACCAACAAATTGCTCAGTTGCAGTTCCCGCCATCGCGATCGCGAAATCTCCTTGATTCAAACAATCGCTAAAACTTTGCTGAGTCAAAATTAGCGACGCATTTCTATTCTTAAATGCCATCGGTAATTTAGGTTTTGGTATTGGTAACTTAGGATTAGCTACAGGTAATTGTAAAATACTCCCTTGCTCTCCTGCTCCTCTGCTTCCCCTCTCTCGTACTCCTCCCCCTTCCTGCTCCCAGCCAGAGGATTCCAGAGGAGGACATAAAGCTTCTAAACTTAAGTTAGGAGCGATCGCGCCCAAAAAGAGCAAATGGCGATCGCGAAAAACTTCTACCACCTTCGCTACCGCCTGAACAATTAACTCCCAATTGGCATAAGCTTCTGGTGCTCTCGAACCAGGTAAGAGTACGATAACTAGCGATCGCTGTTTCTCCCGGATTTCCATATCACCCCCGTAAAAGGCTGGCTCAGCATTTTCTGAGAGCAAATCATCCATCATCGGATTGCCCAAATTGTAGGCTGGAATCCGAAACCGTTGCAAAGTCTCAGCCGTCAGCGCATCCCTGGGAAAAACAGCCTGACAGCGCCTCCTACTCATCAACCAGCGCTCCCAAGGCAAGTAAACCGATCCCGACCACCCCTCCCAACGCTGTACCCGCGATCGACGCGGTAGGGGCCCCTCCTCGTCTCGCAAATAATATTCCGATTTGGCTGTTCCCACGAAAGCGTAGGGAACACCGCTCAACCAGGCAAATAATAGTGGGACAATATCTCCGACTGCTAAGATCGATCCACCCTGTTTTGCCCAAGCACGTATAGTTTTAAACTGAGCTAGGGTTAATTGTAATAAGCCGGAATTGACATCGCGCACCAATTGGCGGCCATCCATGTAAATGAACCCTCCCGAAGGCATCCGCTGTACGGGGCCGATAATGGGGACATTTTCTAATTGAGAGTAAGCTTGTCCTTCGCCGACTAAAGGTAAGACGGCTAATTCTGGTGGATGAGGATGTTTTTGTAGTTCCCGTAAGATGCGAACGGCGATCGCATCTTCACCATGACCATTACTAAGGCAGAGTAACTTTAATTTCGTATTCACTAATAATATTCTCCTATATTTTATGAAGTATATCTCAATCTCGAACTATCTAAATATTTTAGGACTTACGCACTTTAACAGTGTAGCGAGGATTGGGGATTGCTTCGCTACGTTCGCAATGACAGAAATAGGTTCAAGACTGGGTAAGTCTGGTATTTGTCATTGTGCTAAATACTTGTCATTGCCAGCCTTGCGAAGTAATCTTAAAACCTTGTCATTGCTTCCCTTCGGTCGCAATGACAGATTTAGGACTTACTATTGTGAAGGTCAATACAATAGAGGAATATAACGCAGAAAGCTAGAGTATTAATCGATTTAGAATTTAGGATTTTAAGGATGGATGTATTAATCGGTAAAACGTTACAAGGCGGTAAGTATACTCTAGAACAGGAACTAGGGCGAGGTGGTTTTGGCATTACTTTCAGGGCGACTCATCAATATTTGGGACAGCCTGTAGTTGTGAAAACTCTGAATGAGTCTTTGCGACAACATCCTAATTTTGCTGAATTTCAGGCTAAATTTCAAGATGAGGCGAGAAGGTTGGCTTTGTGCTCTCACCCAAATATTGTCAGAGTCAGCGACTTTTTTGTTGAGGATGGGTTGCCTTTTATGGTCATGGATTACATTCCTGGCCAGACTTTAGCAGATGTAGTTTTTCCTAACAACCCGCTAGCGGAAGCGATCGCAATTCATTATATCTGCCAAGTTGGGGCCGCCTTAAAAGTAGTCCATCAAAATGGTTTACTCCACCGCGATATTAAGCCTCAAAATATCATTTTGCGCCAAGGTACGACGGATGTAGTGTTGATTGATTTTGGGATTGCGCGAGAATTTACCCCAGGGGTGACGCAAGCTCATACCAATATGGTATCAGAAGGCTACGCGCCGATGGAGCAGTACCTCCGCCAAGGTAAACCGACGGCGGCGACGGATGTTTACGGTTTGGCGGCGACGCTTTACACGCTGTTGACGGCGCAAGTACCGGTGCCGGCAACTTTGCGAAATCAGCAACCGATGCCTGCGCCTCGCGACTTACAACCGCAGTTAAGTCCCGGTGTGAATCAGGCGGTGATGCGGGGGATGGCGGTGGAGGTTCAATATCGACCGTCTAGCGTGGATGAGTGGCTGTCAATGTTGCCTGCTGGGGCTGTAAATTCGCCTGTGAGTGCTGCTAATTCGTCGAGTACGGGGCCGACGGTGGCTGTGATTCCGCAGCATCCTAATTCGATTTCAGGGGGGGCTACGGCTGCATCTGGGGTAACGGCAAGACCTCAGAAAAGTGGGTGTAAGGTTTTTGCTGTTTGGGGGTTAGTGGCGATCGCAGCTATTTTAGCAGGTGTTGTGGGTTTTGCTGCGGTTTTGATTAATAGCTGGACTTCGCGATCGCCTGACTCTGGTAGTGTTAAGGAACGCCCTAGTCCGGTTGTTGAGGAAAGAAAACGCGATCGGTCTAAACCAACTCCTACTCCTGATGTTACGCCAACTCCTGGTGCGATCGTCACGCCGCCGCCTGTAATTGAAACTCCATCGCCAATTGTTGAATCTCCAACGCCAACACCGATAATCATCCCCACACCTATCCCCATCCCAACACCGCAGGAATCACCTATTGAGGAACCAATAGATCCCCAATTGCCACCTTCACCGCAACCGCAACCCTCGGAAAATCCAGCGACGAGTTATCAGATACCGAGAGTACCTGGGTTTCCTGTGGGTACGTCAGAAAGTCAGGTGATCGGAGAATTGGGACAACCAACTAAGATTAAAAATAGAGGTTTTTGGCCAAATACTCGCACGGCAACTTATGAATTGCTGCCGAATCAAATTACTTTAGGCTATATTTACGATCGCGATTCTGGGAAATTGCGCCAAACTGAGGTATCTTTTGCTCAATCTGTGGATGATTTGGTGATGCGAACTACTTTAAATGGGATGTTAGGTGGGGCAAATAATGAAATTATGGAGGGTTTTAGGTCGGTAGAGCAGCGGAGAACGGATCGCTTTGATTTTAGCAAAGATGGTCTTAAAGGTGAGATTGCTCGCAACGATAGCGATCGCATTTATATCGGTGTTTGGGATCGAGATTTGCACTAATTGGTAATTGGTAATTGGTAATTGGTAATTAAGCACGCTGAGGCTAGAAACCGGGTTTCTTCGTAAATCTCTGGTTGAGAAACTAAGGATTTTTCACAGAAACCCGGTTTCTTGTTTCTTTGCGTAGTCCTAATTTCAATTGCAGTTTGGTTTCAATCCCTAATAGGGATTTGGTTTAATTGCGGCTGGTTGAATAATTTGGGAACCTTCAACCCGCTTAAGTGTTTCAATCCCTAATAGGGATTTGGTTTAATTGCGGCTCTGTTGGTATCGGCTCAGATTTTAGGAATTAGCATGTTTCAATCCCTAATAGGGATTTGGTTTAATTGCGGCGTGTTGGTGGAATTTTTGCTGATTTTCTTAAGCAGGTTTCAATCCCTAATAGGGATTTGGTTTAATTGCGGCTCGAGCTTCCGAATCTTCTGATTTGAGAAAATATGCTGGTTTCAATCCCTAATAGGGATTTGGTTTAATTGCGGCTTCACTGAGCCTATCGAAGCCTAAGTAAGAAAGGTTTCAATCCCTAATAGGGATTTGGTTTAATTGCGGCGGGTGTTGTTATTAGTATGTCTGGTAGGCGAATTTACTGTTTCAATCCCTAATAGGGATTTGGTTTAATTGCGGCCTCGCTAGTTGTGAGCGATCGCATTTACCACCGGAAATGTTTCAATCCCTAATAGGGATTTGGTTTAATTGCGGCCGTGAGCGCGGTCGCTACAAGAAAGTGCGGAAGCGTCCAAAGTTTCAATCCCTAATAGGGATTTGGTTTAATTGCGGCGCTTCGGCTACGCCGCCACAAAGGAAGATGGCGGGTTTCAATCCCTAATAGGGATTTGGTTTAATTGCGGCCGGTGCGGCTGCGACACCAAGGCGGTATACCAAGCAGCTAAGGTTTCAATCCCTAATAGGGATTTGGTTTAATTGCGGCTCTCGCGGCCGTGTTGGGTCAGGGCATGACAAGCAAGTTTCAATCCCTAATAGGGATTTGGTTTAATTGCGGCAGTGCAATTTCCTCTTTACTTTTACGTAACTCTTCGTTTCAATCCCTAATAGGGATTTGGTTTAATTGCGGCTGTAAATTCTGAATTTGCTGCTGTAAGTTCTGGTTTCAATCCCTAATAGGGATTTGGTTTAATTGCGGCGAAGGCTTTCAATAGTATTTAGGATTCTAGCCATTATAGTTTCAATCCCTAATAGGGATTTGGTTTAATTGCGGCGCGCTAAATCGACTCTTTAATTCTAGCAAACCAATTGATTGTTTCAATCCCTAATAGGGATTTGGTTTAATTGCGGCGATTTATGCTTCCGCTTCTGTTGCCCACGAAGGACGTTTCAATCCCTAATAGGGATTTGGTTTAATTGCGGCTTCTCCTTAATTAACTACACCATCGATGATGCTCGTTTCAATCCCTAATAGGGATTTGGTTTAATTGCGGCGTAAGACGATCCGATCCTGGATTTATGGATTTTGGAAACGTTTCAATCCCTAATAGGGATTTGGTTTAATTGCGGCAGCCGGGTATTTCTTTGCTGAAAAGTGGTGGCTGGACTATCGTTTCAATCCCTAATAGGGATTTGGTTTAATTGCGGCCGTACTGGGGGCTTTTTCGCGATCCGATAGCGATCGTTTCAATCCCTAATAGGGATTTGGTTTAATTGCGGCTTTGAGGGAGCTGCATCTGCACCTTTTGCGGCTAATTTGTGGTTTCAATCCCTAATAGGGATTTGGTTTAATTGCGGCGCTTACTGGTGATGTGAATATCCCTAGCACATTTTGGAGAGTTTCAATCCCTAATAGGGATTTGGTTTAATTGCGGCCGCCTGGTTTTGAAACCCTTACTGTATTTAATTTTCAAGGTGCAGTTGCGGGAAACTAAACTTAAAGTACCATTCCAGACTTCAACTTGTCAAGAGGCAAAAATAAAATTCCCTTCAAATCCAATCCCTGCAAGGATTTCAGACATTGCGGGAATCGATTTTTCAAGCGATCGCCCTCAAACCCTTACCCATCAAACCATACAGCCGAAAAAATTTACACCCCAAATTTTACACCTACCGATTCCCGCAAAAACCCCCAATCAGCACCCATAACAGTAAAAGGGCGACTAACCAGCCGCCCGCATACGATATTAATCGCCAACTTCCTTAACCACAGAAGCACCAGCTTCGGCTTCGTGCCAAAGTTTCAGCAGCAAAAACTCGGCGCGATCGCTCAAAACAGTCATAAATATGCCATCAGCGCCCTCAGCATTCACCGACAGCCAAGTACCGCACAGATTCACCTCAACATACTCAGCATCAGCCACACAAAGAGCGATCGCATCACTCTCATCCCGCCGTACCTCCATCTCCAACAGAGACAAAGCCGACAAATTCGCGGGCAGCAAAAATGCCGCAGTGCTCGGCTCAACGCAGACACTTTGGCCAACTCGCATAGCCAAAATTACCCGCAGCGCCACCAACTGTTCAGGGGATTGAGCCAAACGCTCTAAGTTAAAGCCCGTTTCAGTATAAGTCAACTTCAGCATACTGACCGCCCAAAATTTTCCTTGTTAATTTGTTAACAGTTATCAATCTGATGTTCGTGCCAAAAAACTTCGGCAAAAGCAACAGCGGGGTGCATGGGAGCCTTCGGTTTAGTTCGCAAAGGCATACCTGCTTGTAAGGGAGTGCGATCGCCCTTAAGAGAATTGCACTTTTCGCAAGCAGTCACGATGTTGTCCCAAGTGTGGCCCCCCCCCTGAGCCCTTGGCATAACGTGATCCAGCGTCAAACGCTTATTGCTACCGCAGTATTGACAGGAGTGGCTATCACGTCGCAACACTTCCCGGCGATTGACCGGCGGTACCTTCCAAATCCGTTCATTGCTTGTAAAAGTCAAGCGAATTTGTTCCGGTACACAGATGGCAAAACTAGGCGATCGCACGATCCAACCATTACCCGTAGCAAAATCCAGAGGTTCAGCCTTACCAGCTACCAAAAGCGCGATCGCCCGCTTAATATTAATGCGGCTCATCGGCAAATAATTCCTCGAAAACACCACTACGGATTGCCTTAATACATCTGTCGCAAATGTCATGGCTCACTCCTCCTGTCAATATTTCAAATTTGTTTTGATTCCAATCCCCGATCGCAAATCCAAAATCTCAAATCATAAACCCCCACTTCTCTTATCAGAAGCGGGGGCTTAAAAAACTGCTACTAAGCACATTTTTTTCTCCTATATAAGTACAGCTATCTTGCTATACCTCCCGCTTGTCGAGCCCTATGCGTCCCTGCGACTGGCGAATCGCCACGCTCCAAATCTGTATTAATCTCTTCGGCCACTCCTAACTCACTATAACCTCCTCTAAACAGGCGTTTGCCTGCAAAACTCGCGTGCGAGACGCACCACGAGCCACCAGCACCACCGCTGAGGCGATTGGTGTTAGGTCGATAGGTTGAGGAAGTAGGTAGGTTCACAGGAAGGCAAAAAGTTAAAAGAGGGCTTTAAATCTGGCTGTAAACATACTACACTGATATTACAGATATGTCCACCCATTTGAGGAAAAAAATATGTACACCCTTCCTAGAACCTCTACCACCGAAATGGAAGTCACCAGCATCCGCCTAGAAAGAGAGCTCAAGGAGAGGCTAAAGGAGATTGCGGGCAATCAAGGCTATCAAGCATTGATTCGAGATCTCCTCTGGAATTTCGTACAACAAAAATCTGGAGATTTTCGACCCCAGTTTTCGCGATCGGATATTCGAGCCAGCTTTAATGCGACAGCAGAGCAGGAGCAGCGTTGCGTACTCACTGGAGAGATTATTCGACCGAATGAACCCATGTTATTAGGCCTGACGGCACACGGAGAAATGGTACCGCTGAGTATGGGAAGTTTGGCCGGCTAAGTTTTTGTATTCTTTTGTGTTCTCGTTCCTAGATTTCACTCTAGGAACGAGCCAGAATATTGATAGTAAACAAATGACAAATTTTATTATTGATTCCTAAGTCCTATTAGTCATTGCGAACGCAGTGAAGCAATCTCAAAAGCTCGTCAGAAAAACCCTAGTAGTAGAGTTAGTGTTTTTCGTCTAAATGAAACTGGAACCTGTGGTAAAATATGATTTAGTTAAACGGGTAAATCTAGATTATGACTCAAACATCTAATACTCGCCCTATACGTCGTGGTCGTATATTTCCAGAAATTCAGTGGCCGCCAGAAAAAATTGCTCAACGTAAAGCTGAAAGAGAAGTCCTCTATCGGCAGCATCGTGAAATTCTTGACCGAGTTAAGCCGGGATTGATAGCTGACCATTACAACTGGTTTATTATTATTGAGGGAAACAGCGGCGACTATTTCATCGACCCAGATGAAGAGGTAGCAATCCAAAAAGCTCGTCAAAAGTACCCCACTGGCTGGCTTGGTATTTTTCGTCTAAATGAAACTGGAACCTGTGGTAAAATATGATTTAGTTAAACGGGTAAATCTAGATTATGACTCAAACATCTAATACTCGCCCTATACGTCGCGGTCGCATATTTCCAGAAATTCAGTGGTCGCCAGAAAAAATTGCTCAACGTAAAGCTGAAAGAGAAGTAATCGATCGGCAATATCGTGAAATTTTTGACCGAGTTAAGCCGGGATTGATAGCTGACCATTACAACTGGTTTATTATTATTGAGGGAAACAGTGGTGACTATTTCATCGACCCAGATGAAGAGGTAGCAATCCAAAAAGCTCGTCAAAAATACCCCACTGGCTGGCTTGGCATTCTTCGTCTAAATGAAACTGGAGCCTGTGGTAAAATATGATTTCAGGTAAGTTTGGGGAGATTGGAGAGCTATTTTTTGAAATAAATTTGATTGCTGCTGATGGAGAAGGATTCCAAGTTGATGCGCTACTAGATACAGGCTTCACGAGTGGCTGGTTAGCGATTAATCTCCAAGACGTAGAAGCATTGGCTTGGCCTATTCTTGAAGCTAGGCGAATTATGGAAACGGCGAGAGGAGAGCAATTTTTCGATATTTATGTGGGTACTGTCATATTTGACGGACAAGAGTTTACAATTCCTGTTCACGTTGGGGACGAATTGCCGGAGATTTTGATGGGTTTGCAATGGCTTCAAACTATGCGGTTAGAGGTAGATTTTCCCTCCCAATTACTGACGCTAGGTTAATTAACTCAGGACTTACACACCCAACCAAAGAAACCGGGTTTTTAGACGAAAATACTTCGTTTTTACCCACATATACTCTCAAAAACCCGGTTTCTGGGACTCTATGCGTAAGTCCTGTAACTATTAACTGTAAATACCTTTAGTCCGCGTAGGCGGACTTAGTTTGTGTAGTAGCGGTTTCAACCGCCGCATTATAAATGAGGTACCTATTTTACCCCGTTCGAGCAACAACTGATAAACTCCGAAGTCGATTAATTGCTGCTGCTAATTCATGCCGCCGAAACATGGCAAAATCTCCTTGGGGGAAAGGTGATAAAATGTCCATACCCTGAGATTGAATATCGGTCATGACGCGATCGAGTATTTCTGATAAAGTCCGCTTTCCATCCATATATTCCTGCTTAGCATAAACCATCGCCGCTGCGATCGCTCTCAATTGTCCGCTATCGACGATTTGTTCAACAGCAGCTAAATCAATATCCTCAGTTCCAAAAGCCACCTCATCCACATCCCGAACCTTAACTCGCACGTCTCGCCTACCGCGACTAGGATCGAGACTAGCGGGAATTGGTACTCGCTGAGTAATTTTGCCAAAATGTGCGCCACCTTCAGCGGTGCGACTTGTGGAGTAAGCGATCGCGATTTCCTTGGCCTTTTCTGTAACATTATAGGCTTGAAAGTTATCCATCGCGATCGCAGTATCCGCCACATCGAAATAATCGCCACTTCCCCCCATCACTAAGATTGTGGAAACCGCATAATCCTGGTATAATTGCTTGACTTTATCGATAAATGGTGTAATCGGTTCCTTGTCTTTGGCGATTAGTTCCTGCATTCTGCGATCGCGAATCATAAAGTTAGTCGCCGCTGTATCTTCATCTACCAATAAAACTGGCACTGATGCGAGACTCGCTACTAAGTTTTCCTCTGGCTTTTTCCTAACAATTCCCGCCTCCAAAGCTTCGATAATATTAGCAGCTTGTGAGGTACTACCGCTAGCATTTTCTGTAGAAAATTGAGTAGTAGATCGACCTTGGGGTAACTGGTTAATAAAAGGCGAAATATCGACACCGATTACACTTCTACCATCTTCAGCTCTAATTTTCACCGCCGCCGGATTGGTAACGACAAATTCGCGTCCATCTCCAGGGATATGATTGTAAACACCTAACTCAATGGCCTGCAGTAAAGTAGATTTGCCGTGATAGCCACCGCCGACAATTAAAGTTACACCAGCAGGGATACCCATGCCTGTAATTTTACCACGATTTGGACAATTAAACTCAACTGCTAAGGAGGGGGGCGACTTAAAAGCGATAGCATTATCTAATAGAGGACGGTCATCAACACCAGTGCGACGAGGCAAAATTGCACCATCAGCAACAAAAGCAACTAATCCTTTTTCAGGTAATTGTTGACGCAGCCATTCAGCATCTTCTACAGTTTCAACGTGACGAAGACATTCAGCGGGATTCAGAGCCGAATATTTGAGAGATTTGCTAACAATGTAGGGGATATCTTCACAGATCATTTCAGCAGCTTGACGACCTAAAATGCTCCTGCCTCCGGCTGGTAATCCGACAACAAAGCGCAATTCTACTATTTGATTGTCAATAAAAACTGAAGTTCTTTCTAAAACTTCTTGTCCAAATTTAGTAATAGCAATTAATCCGCTTTTGCCAGTACCGCGACGACCGCTAACAGTACCAGCAATCTTATCAAATTGGCGGGTTAAATAATCTCTAAATGCGATTTCTCTGCTGGGTGTAATGTAGAGTTCGGGAGGGAATTTAGCAATGTTTTGGGGTATTTGAACTCGAAATTTACTGGGAGATGCGAAGGGGTCGCCTTGAACGTAGTCAATAATTAGAGTAAAGTCAGAAAAATCATAGTTACCTTGAATGTCTTTATAGGCTTTGTAACTACGATTATCAAGTTGTAATAAATACCGCTTTAGGTCGTCTTTGTTTTTCATTTTTTTTGTTATTAATTATTGGTTGTTAGAGCCATATCTTGGCAGTTAAGACGTTCTGAGTTCTACCAAACTCGCTGATTCTATTCCCTTTTTTCCCTTCCTTCCCTTCCTTCCTTTCTCCCGTTTTTTCCCTTCTTCCCCTTCTTTCCCTAGCCCCTAGCCCCTAGCCCCTTATTACCCTAGCCCCTAGCCCCTAGCCCCTAGCCCCTAGTCATGGCTAAAGCCTTACGAAAATATACTGCAACTGTTCCCAAAATAACTATTATCGTCGCTAACACGAATCCCACACTCACGGTTTCCTCTTTACCTAAACTAACTTGAATTTGCTGCCACAAAATCCACATCAATAGCCAGATCATTTCTATTTTCAACCACCCCAAAAGCAATCGCGCTAAGTGATATTGCACCCGCGCATTCTCCTCCGTAATTGCCACAGGATAATTGAAAGTATGGGGATAATTTGCCATCACTGCCCACATCACATCAAAAACAACAGCTACAGCGGGTAAAATCCAGATCGCTGCTTTGTTGCCCCAAGCATCAGGCTGCCCAGAAAAGCCAAAATGTACGGGAATGCGATCGCCTAACCCATCCCAAGACTGAAAAATAATCCAGCAACCCCATAGAATACCCGCAACCGCCACCACCTCAAGGCCTAATTCCAGAGGCGATCGCGGAATGCTGAGAACAGGTTGGGAGTTTCGAGAGCGCTTAGTCATAAGTCGTCAGATATCCATTAAGATCCATTAAGATTGAAGATCAGGCTATTGTTTAAAATTTAACCCTAATTGCGAGAGAAGATGCGATGACTTCCGAGGTTTTAGTTGAAAAGAAAAAGTTAGAAAAGCCGCCTCTAACAATACATACCTTGGGCGATCGCGCCCTGCGGCAGCCAGCAAAGCGGGTTGCTAGCGTTGATGCAGAAATTCGGCAGCTAGTCCGCGAAATGCTGCAAACTATGTACAGCGCCGAAGGGATCGGTTTAGCCGCCCCCCAAGTCGCAGTCCAAAAACAAGTAATTGTCGTTGACTGCGAACCCGACAACGCTGCTAACCCACCCTTAGTATTGATCAACCCCAGCATCAAGAAATATAGCGGCGAAGTCTGCGTTTTCCAAGAAGGGTGTCTCAGCATTCCCGGCGTGTACCTAGAAGTCAAACGCCCAGAAGCCATAGAAGTATTCTACCGGGACGAATACGGCAGACCTCAAACATTGAAAGCTACAGAACTATTATCCCGCGCCATTCAACACGAAATGGATCATCTTAACGGCGTGTTATTTGTCGATCGCGTCGAAAATAAACTCGCACTTACCGATGAATTAGTCAAGCACAAGTTTTCACCAAAGGCGGTTAAATCTATATGATGGCAGGAACACCCAAAAGTTCTTTGTTGTTGGCTGGTTCCTGTATAACTGCGATCGCCGCTGTCGGCTCAATTTTTGAGTTATCTTCAGGAACTCCCCAACTTGGTAGTTTAGTAACTGGCATTATCTTAGCTCTCAGCATACCACTGACAGGGTTGTTATTTTATGCAGCCGTTCAGGATGCTAACAACTCAAATCAGTAGAAATAGTTAACTGTTAACAGTTAACTGTTAACAGTTAACTATTACTTAGCGAAAATAAATCAAATAATAATGTCCCTTTCTCAAACTTGTAGTAGCGACTTCAGTCGCTTTTTCCTTCCAGCTTGTAGTAGCGACTTTAGTCGCTTTCCCCTTCAATTAAGCGACTAAAGTCGCTACTACGTTATGAGTATTCTATTACAATCACCCACTAAAGGTAGTGCTAATCCCCAATGGCAAAAACATCAGCTTTCTGAAACTCAGGAAGTTGCGATCGGACGAGAACCTAACTGTCAAATCGCCTTAGATTCAAATATTTATGGTATGGTTTCCCGCCGCCACGCAATAGTCCGCCCCTTGGCTAACAGTAGTTTTCCCCGATGGGAAGTTTGCGATCTTAATAGTGCTAATGGCACTTATGTAAATGGTAGAAAATTGCAAGGGTGTAGAATTTTAGAACTAGGCGATACTATTACCCTTGGTGAAGATGGCCCTGAATTTATCTTTGAATCTCCTCCAGTACCCCCAGAAAAGCAGGTAGTAGCAGCATCAGGAACTACCAGCCTTTCCCCTGTTCCCGAAAAAGATTATATCACATTAACCCAACTATTTCCTATTGCCTCAACGGGAAAACATTTAACTCAAAAAGCTTATTTATATCCCGGTGCTGCCACGGTAGTTTTTGTAGTCTTAATGTTTGGGGCCGTCGGTAATTCAGCCGCATTTAACCTGCTACTAGCTGCTTATCTTGCCAGTGCAGCTTACTACTTTGTATATCAACTCTGCGGTAAACGTAAACCTTGGTGGGTGTTATTTGGTTCGGCCTTAGCTACAGTCCTGATTTTGGTAAGTCCTCTACTAATAGGTTTCTTAGTAGTATTCCGTGCCATATTACCTGGTCAATTGCCAATCGAGGGCGAAGAAATAGGATTTTTTAGCCTCCTAATCCGAATGTTTTTCGGGGCAGGATTGATGGAAGAATTGCTGAAAGCTCTGCCAGTATTGGGAGTATTGCTGTTAGGAAATTGTCTGCGATCGCCTTGGCGAGAACGAATAGGTATCTGGGAACCTTTAGACGGAATTTTATTGGGATCTGCCTCAGCAGTGGGATTTACCCTACTAGAAACACTGGGGCAATACGTTCCTAATATTATTCAAAACGCTACCCTGCAAGGGGGAGCAGATGCAGGTCAATTAGTAGGTTTACAATTGCTAATTCCCCGGATTTTAGGCTCCGTAGCCGGACACATGGCCTACAGCGGCTATCTAGGATATTTTATCGGATTGAGCGTTTTAAAACCTAGAAAGCGCTGGCAAATTTTAGGTGTTGGCTACTTCAGTGCGTCAGCACTTCACGCTTTATGGAATGCTTCAGGAACAGTAAGCGTGTTATTATTGGCATTAGTAGGTGTTGTTTCTTATATGTTTTTAGCCGCAGCAATTTTGAAAGCACGAGCGCTTTCTCCCAACCGCGATCAAAACTTTGCAACTCGGCTTGCTAAATAGGAGAAAATAAGGGAGAATGGGATAATAAGTAAATCCACTTAATTAAACAAATGAAAAATAACCAATGAAAAAATAACGAGGAATAAACCATGACTGTCACACCAACGAAACCAGCATCAAAAACCGAGTACATTATTACTTGGGAAAAATTACCCCCAGATTTTCCCTTACCAGACGATCCTGTGGACAACATTATTCAGCCAGAATTAGCAATTGCATTAAAAGAAAGCTTAGGAGTAGCAGGACTTATTACTGAGTCAATGTTGATTGCTACTAACTTCGGCATTTGTGCTACTGTCAATGGTAAAACCGTAGTAAAGGCCCCTGATTGGGTTTACGTTCCCAATGTTCCACCCCTAACTTCTGGAAAAATTCGCAGAAGTTATACACCTAATGCTGAGGGACAAAAGGTCGCAATTGTGATGGAATTTCTATCACATACTGATGGGGGTGAATATTCGGTAAAACGCACTTATCCCTATGGTAAGTGGTGGTTCTACGAACGAATTTTAGAAGTCCCAGTTTATGTAATTTTCGATCCAGAAACAGGAGATTTAGAAGTTTATCATTTAACTTCAGGAATCTACGAACAGCAAAATCCTAATGAGGAAAATCGTTATTGGTTTGCTGATTTGGGATTATTTCTGGGAGTTTGGCAAGGAACAAGATTCGATCTTAACGCCTTTTGGCTTCGCTGGTGGGATGGTGAAGGAAATATGTTACTTTGGTCAATGGAGAAAGATTTGTTAACCAAAGAACAGTTGCAAGCGGCTCAACAACAAGCAGAGGCGGCCCAACAGCAAGCAGAGGCGGCCCAACAACAAGCAGAGGCGGCCCAACAACAAGCAGAAATAGAGCGTAATAGAGCAGAAATATTAGCTCAACAACTGCGTTCTCTGGGTGTCGATCCTGACAGTTTAGTTTAAGGTAAAATAGGTAAGGGATAATTAGCTAAGTTGCGATTTATCCCTTACCTATTATAAGTAGTCAGACATAATTAAACGTAGGGTGGGCGCTCGCCGCAAAAAACCTGTAACTCATAGAAGAAGATGGTTTCGGCGAGCGCCCACCTGTGCATTTTATAGCGTTTATTTATGTCCACCTACTTAGCAACCGCCAAGGTGGTTAAGACATTCTAGTTTTATTCCACCCTTAATTCTATCCCTTCTTCCCTAGCCCCTAGTCCCTAGCTATACCATCAAGAATCACTGCTAATTGAGATAGCATAACGGGCAATAGCTAAACTCATCCTAGCTTGTTCAATCTCGGATAACTCTTCCCAAGACTTCAGCAGAGGAAGATCAGACTCCTGTTCAGCATTTCGCATTGCATAGGCCAAAGGGCGGGCTAACACCTGTAAATCTTCCTCTGGCCACTGAGGTAAAATCTCTAAGGTACACTGAACCATTTGCTCAGCCAAAGATTGATAGTTAACTATTACCTTTTGAACGCTTTCAGCAATTCTATTGAGTAAATCTTTAGGTACTAGAGCAAATTTATCAAACAAAGACTTTTGCAGTTCTCTTGCTGACCAAATTCGATCTAATTGGGCAAATAATATTTGAGAATTCTCGGTTAAGTCGGCATCGGAAAGCAAATCTGAAACTGAAAATTCCTTTTCTAAATCTGTAAAATAAGCTTCAGCATCAGACTGGGCTGGGTTCCAAGGGTAAGGAATATCAGTCTGGACAATTACTTCTAATAATTCTAACTCAGCCTGAGTTTGCGACTCTTGAAAATATTGAGAGTTAGTAGTTTGCTCTGCCATCATGCAATTCCAAAATCGGTTAGGGGATATGAAAAAGAGGTAACTGGTAATTGTAGAGCATGGAGTGCTAATTTATCCGGTCTAATCACCTATTACCTGCTTAACTACAGCACCACTTTAGCTGGTTCCGCAATCAACTCCAGTATGAGGAGAAGTTTTTGTGAATTCGATGATAAATTCTAGACTCTGACCTTGAGAACTGCCAAATTTTATCTGTATTCCTGACTGTAAAGCAACTTCTTGGTGATGAACTCTCTGCCAGCCATCGGGGCCCAAAATCAGCGTACCGTAGCGGGAGAAATCTCGGAGAAAGTATGTCTGTTCAGTCTTGCCGGTGTTAACGCTGTTGCGGCAAAAAATCTCAGCGTGTTTTTGGGAAACCCAGGATTCGGGAATGGCTACGTCGTTTTCTTCCCCGCGCCCAACTCGCACGATTCCGGCCCCAATTGGCCAAATGCGGGTAGTTTCTGTGGGCGATCGCAAATAAGCAATCGGTAGCGATCGCCCCATCCAAGTTGGTGAATTTGCGGGTAATTCAGTTCTAATTTCTAAAATAGAGGTCAGCAGTTGCCCATCAAACTCTGGGTGCATATACAATACAGGTAATGTCCAAGCCGGTTGATTGAATTTGTAAAGCGTCAAAAGTTGCTGTCTAGCAACTGCAACCGCTTGATCTACGGGCATTCGCGCGGCCATTGCTTGGGCAAAAGCTTGGATAAAACTGAGGGCTTCTCTGTCTGCGATCGCATCCCGCATCCCCAATACCGCCGGTACGCCGTGATGGATCAACACCTCCGCCAAACTGCTACGGGATAACGCTTGGTGACTGGAATTTGTCAACACTTCCATAGCGGGTTGCGCCCCCCAACAAGCATTAAACACCGCCAAATTTACCCGACAGCGCACCAAAACTTGAGCTAATTCCGTACCATTGAGGGTAGTATCGGGCCCTAAAAATAGTAACCCTCCATCTGGGCCTGGCATCCCGTGACCCGCGTAAAATAAAATATTGTAAGGCCCCTGTCCCAGTGTCGTCCCCGCTTCTAAGCGATCGATCAATTCCGCCGCCGTCGGTTGGATCAGAGTTTCCACACAAGTAGGCGCGATCGCCTCTGGATAATTGCCATTCGCCTCAGTTTTACTAGAAATCTCCAAAACATTCGCTAACGCCGCCGCCTCTGCTTCCAATTCCAAACTCGTTAGCGGCGAATTTCCTCCTCCTGTTCCCAAAACCAACAAAATATTTAAAGATTGGCCCAAACGTAGCACCGGCAAAGGTTCCACATCGCTAGTCGTGCGACTAAATAGCAATTGCTGACCCAGAGAAATCGCCGGTTGACCCGCCTGTGGCTGCATAATTTCCCAAGGTAAAGCAATGAGATCGGGTTCCCGAAGGTCAAGGCGCACTCGCAGGGGTAGATTTTGCCCGATCGCAATCCCTTTACTTTCGTGGAGGCTACCTTGAATTGGCCCGGCGATCAGCCATTGCCACAGACTCATCCCCAATTGCTGCATCAGGCGGCTGCTATAGCTGAGGGTTTTGCTGCCATTGGAGACATCGCTACTAGAAGTCAGCGCTAATGCTAGCTGGGGTGCCGGCACGGGGGCGATCTGGGGCAAACTGTGGGGCGAAAACATCTCCTGCCAAGCTTGCCACGCCTGAGACAGAGTTTCTGGCCAAATGCAGTCGTGGTGGACGTATCCGCCGGGATAAGGGGATTGTAGAACCCAAGCGGCAAAATGGTTTTCCGCAGGGGTTTTCAGGCGTGCGATCGCAATACTCAGGCAAGGAATTTCAGGGCGCGGCATTCATTACAACATTACCGACTTTGGATGTATAGCTAGGGGCTAGGGGCTAGGATGCTCAGGACTAGGGAAAAAGAGAATAGAATTAAGGGTTTGAGGAAACTAGAATGTCCTAACCACCTTGGCGGTTGCTGTAAATTGTAGCAACTTTTGCTTCACATCGCTAGATGATAAGTAGAAGGAAGAAAAATTTAGTTATCTAGGAGAGAAGGAAGAATGTTTATACAGTCAGCTTTTTAGCCATCCTTATCTTATGTTTAATTACGTGGATTTAGTTGTTTATTTACGCCCCTGAATGGCAATAAATTCGTTATTCTGCAAGTCCTGTAACTGTAGCAGAGGGACACAAATCTGCAAGTTCGCACACCCCACAAGCTGGATTTCTAGCATTGCAAATGGCTCTACCATGATAAACTAGGCGAATTGACCAGTTTTCCCAATCTGGTTGAGGTAGTAGTTTCATCAAATCTCGCTCAATCCGAATTGGGTCTGCGTGTTCTGTTAAACCTAAGCGGTTGCTGAGGCGTTTGACGTGAGTATCGACTGTTACGCCCATATTAATGCCGTAAGCGTGGGCGAGAACAACGTTAGCTGTTTTGCGGGCAACTCCGGGTAATTCTAACAGTAATTCCATCCGTTTTGGGACTTCCCCGTTGAATTTCTCTACGATTAGATGACAGGCGGCTTTGATGTTTTTGGCTTTGTTGCGGTAGAAGCCGGTGGAACGCACGAGGTTTTCTAGTTCTTCTATGTCTGCGATCGCCATCGCCGCAGTATCGGGGAAGCGTTGAAATAAGGCTGGCGTGACTTTATTTACTCGCTCGTCAGTACACTGAGCTGAGAGTATTGTAGCCACAAGCAACTGCACTGGGGTTTCATAGTTGAGGGTGCAGGGAGCATCGGGATAAAGGCGTTTAAGTCGGATCAGAATTTCGAGCGATCGCTGCCGCAGACTCAATTTTTTGCTCATTGCTAATTGTTAATGGTTAACTGTTAACGGTTAACAGTTAACCGTTAACAGTTAACTAATTATTGTTGTAGAAGTTTCTTCATCCATTCTACGCCAGCCAAGTTAGCTGTATCGCGAAGAATCAAGAAAATTCCCAAACCTAGCAACAGGATTAAACCTGTCTGCATAACGCCATCTTGAATTTTTGCAGGTAAGGGTTTCCCGCGTAGTCCTTCTATTAATAAAAAGGCTAGCTGACCGCCATCGAGGGCGGGTAAAGGCAAGATGTTGATAATAGCAAGGTTGATGCTAATTAGGGCGGCGAACTGAAACAGATTTCCTGCATCCGATCGCGCGATATCTGCACCGATAGCAACAATAGCGACTGGCCCGGAAAGTTGGTCAGCAGTTTGGCTGAAATTGCTAATTAGTTTGATGAAACCTTGAACTGTCAGAGTGACAATTCGCTGAAATTCAGTGGCTCCAGTGTTCAATGCTTCGATAATATTGCTAGCTCTGCGCCTGACAATATTGGCATCTAATTTGAGAGCAATCAGTTCTTGGCTTTGGTCTGGTTGGGGTTTTACCTGAATATCCAATTTTTCACCATCGCGCTGAATTAGCATTTTAATGCTTTCATTGGGATGGCTTTGAACGACTGCCATTAAAGCTTTTATGGGTGACGTTTTAGTTCCCAATTCCTGACCGTTTACTGCGAGGATAACATCTCCGGGTTTGATACCTGCGGATGCTGCTAAACTCAATTCTGGCAAAGGTTCGATCGCAACTCCCGGTTTGTCGCCGTTGGGAGCTAGTTGAACGCCGATGCGACCCTTAGCGTCGGGGCCGGCTTCTGGTTTAAGTGCGATCGCCAGTTTTTCATTCCCTCGCTGAATTAAAAATTTAATACTTTGGTTGGGATGGCTTTGAATGATGTCTTTTAAGGACTGGACAGCGGGCACGTCAGTCGCTAATTGCTCCTCATTGACTGCTAAAACAATGTCTCCCGACTTAATGCCTGCCTGTGAAGCGAGGCTCAATTGGGAACTGACTTGGGAAATGGCAACTCCCGGCTGCAATTCCTGTATACCTACGGTGGCAAATTGTGTCACTAACAGGAAGTAGGCAAAGATCAGGTTAGCGATCACGCCGGCACTGATAACGATCGCGCGATCGAGTACGGGGCGATTTCGGAGTAAATTGGGGTCATCTAGGGGAATGTTACTTTCGGGGTCTTCGTCAGGGAAACCCACGTAACCGCCCAAAGGGATGCCTCTGAGAGCATATTCGGTCTCTGGCCCTTGGTATTTCCAGAGCACGGGGCCAAAGCCGATGGAGAAGCGGTTGACGTGGATGTTCTGAAATCTCGCGGCCAGGAAGTGGCCGAGCTCGTGTACGACGATGAGGAGAGCTAGAACTGCGATCGCGGCCAATACTGACATGAATGATTACTGTGAAACTTTGCTGAACTGTTCTTATTTTAATATCTGTGGGGAGCGATCGGCAATTTGCAGCCAGAATCAATTAACAGAGGGATATTACCTATTGAATAGGTACTCTGAAGCCGATAGTACATATACAAAAATATGTAATATAAAAAGATAGGAGGGAAAAACTATGGTAAATCTCAGCAATTCGACCAGGAATAACAATCAAAATATGGGTGCAGTTCGAGTCAAAGTTAAATTAACTAATGCAATTGATGAAGCTTTAGTCCATCGAGGACTGCTTAATCCCAATTTGTTGCGTGTCTATGAAGCAGAAGCACTCATAGATACAGGTGCAGTACGGACTGCCATACCTGCGGAGATAGTAGAATTTCTGGGTTTAAGAATTCGGACTCATGAAATAGCTCAATATGCTGATGGTAGAGAAGAATCAGTAGGATTGACGGAACCTGTAATCCTCGAAATAGAAGGTCGCGAAACCACAGAAGCTACTCTCGTATTAGGCAATACTGTGCTGATTGGTCAGACAGCATTGGAGACGTTAGATTTATTAGTAGACTGCAAGAATCAGCGTTTAGTCCCCAATCCTGAACATCCTAATTATCCAGTATTCAGAATTTAGTAAACCTCATTAGTCCGCGTAGGCGGACTTTGTTTGTGTAGCCGCGATTTCAATCGCCGGGATATTTTTTACAATGTAGGCGGACTTTGTTTGTGTGCCCGCGTTGCTGCGCGATTTCAATCGCCGGGATATTTTTGCGGGATATTTTTGCTTTACAATACTTCGCGTCCCATATAAACTTGCAGCGCTTCTGGTATTTTCACAGTCCCATCAGGTTGCTGATAATTCTCCAAAATTGCGGCCATCGTGCGGCCAACTGCTAAACCAGAACCGTTCAAAGCATGAACGAATTGAGTACCTTTCTTACCCGCTTCTTTAAAGCGAATATTCGCCCGCCGCGCCTGAAAATCACCGACATTAGAACAGCTAGAAATCTCGCGGTATTTACCAGCCGAAGGCAGCCATACTTCTAAATCATAAGTTTTAGCTGCACTAAATCCGATGTCACCCGTACACAATTCTATCACTCGATAGGGTAATTTTAATGCTTGCAAAACTCCTTCAGCATCCTGCACTAATTTCTGATGTTCTGCTGCTGATGTACTGGGATGTACGAGTTTTACCAATTCTACTTTATTAAATTGGTGCAGTCGAATTAATCCCCTTGTATCTTTGCCATAACTGCCAGCTTCCCGGCGAAAACAAGGCGTATAAGAACAGTGATAAATCGGTAATTGTTCTGCGGCTAAAATTTCATCGCGGTAAAGGTTGACAACTGGCACTTCTGAGGTAGGAATCAGCCATAAATCATCTTGGTCGCACTTGAAGCTTTCCTCAGCAAATTTGGGTAATTGACCTGTAGCAGTGAGGGAGGCGCTGTTAACTAAAAATGGGGGAATTACTTCCACATAACCTGCTGTTGTATGGCGGTCGAGCATCAATTGAATAATCGCTCTTTCTAAGGCTGCACCTGCTCCTATTAAGGTAACAAAGCGCGGTTGAGCAACTTTAACTGCGCGGATAAAGTTAATAATTCCTAGTTTTTCGCCGATTTCAAAGTGTGGTAAAATATCAGTAGTTTGGGGGATATATTCGTCTCCCCAGCGTCGCACTTCGACGTTTTCTTCTTCACTTTTGCCGATGGGTGTGGAGTCGCTGGGTAAGTTGGGAAGAGGCAATAATAAGGCTTCGATTTGAGCTTTCAAGTCCTTTTCTTGGGGTTCCAATTCGCTTAATTCAGCTTTAATTTGGTTCCCTTCTGCTTTTAAGGCTTCAATTTCTGCGCCTTTGGGGTCTGATTTAATCTTTTGACCGACGAGTTTGCCGATTTCGTTGCTGCGGGCCTGGAGTTGCGATCGCTTCCCTTCTAAATCCCGCTGCTGTCGATCTAATTGTAAAATGGGCTCGATGTCATAGTCCCCACCTCGGCGGTTGAGGCTTTCCTGTACAGCTTGTGGGTTTTCGCGGATGAGTTTAAGATCTAGCACAGGTCGATTTTAAGGTTGAGATTTTTAAGGGTACAGCTTTTGGACAGCTCGAACCCCTAATTTTACCCCGCGATCGCTCCCCCTTGATGCAGGATAGGCACAAAGCTGGTGCTTATATAAGCTTTATCAATGATTTGTTAGTGATAAATAACTTATTGTCATCTATTTTTCTTACTTTTTGATGTTGTAGTGAGGGGTAAGACCCTTCAGGGGTGTTATACTGTGAAACATAGTAGATGCACCCTGATAATTTTTCTACCCTCAGTCACTTGTGACCGAGGGCTTTTTATTGGTAATTTTCCCCAGGAGAGGGAGACGGGGGCAGGGCTGTTTCATTTTCAAAGTTTAGCTCTGCTAAAATTCTGAATTAAAACATTAATATTTTCCCAGGAAAACGCCAGATTTATCCTCTCAATGTTATTGAGAGTTGAAGTAACTATTGATTACCGCTTCTTTCCATTTTTAATTTATTAACATCAATCTATTTGTATATGCCATAAGTATAGCAACCGCCACAACGGTCTTGACATTCTCAATCCCCCAAACCATTTCTAGTATTGCATTTTCCTCCTGCCTCCTAGCTTCTGCCTCCTGTCTCCTGCTCTATGAAAGAAAAAATGTTTTTATATCTAAATACTGACGTATTTATTTACAGAACATATCAAGATTGAAAGAAACAAAGAAGAGGTGCGTGATGGATAAAATCAATCGATATCGAAGAAAATCCTACTGGATATCTCTGCTGCTAACAGTGCTGCTAACATTTCCCTTAATGACAGCCTGCGGCTCAAAACAAGCTTCAGTACCGCCGCCAGTTGACGATACTCGTGCTGGACAGACAGTCTCAGCTCCCAACCGTTCCCCGGAAGTGAAAAAGGGATTGTCAAATACTCAGAAAGTAGCAATTTTAGCCGGAGCAGCGGCACTTTACTATATCTACAACCAGCATAAAAACAAACAAGAACAGGGGCCACAAGGGCAATACTACCTTTCCAAAAATGGTCGCGTTTACTATCGGGATGCCGAACACCGCGCTCACTGGGTAACACCGCCTCCCGAAGGAATTAAAGTTCCAGAGTCCGAAGCACAGAAATATCGCGAATTCCAGGGTTACAACAATAGTCCCACCGGCAGAGACCTCACTAGCGTTGCAGAAGCCAGAACCGCAGCGCCGGTACAGTAAATGCTAATTCTAGAAGAGTCAGGACTTAGGAATTAAAAGCTGAAACTCTTATCCTTCCTAACCTCATTAAAAAGGGGGAGAGACAATAAGCTCTTTTTTAAGAAGACTTGGGTGAATATTTGGGTAATTGGTAAGAGTTTCAGATGCAATTGTGCCACCAATTAAGCACAAAGATAACAACAGCATGGAATCGGCAAATATTTTTGATACAGCCGTTTCTTCAGCTATAAAAAAAGGAGATCGATCGTGTTCGACGGGTTATTAAGACAGTTGAAAGAGGCAATCTTGGGGCCTAGCAGCGGGCGAATAGATCCTAACGGCAACTATGACGATCGCAACGTCCGCCCTGCTAGTGAAGATCCCTACGGCGATCCCGCCGATTATCCACAATACGACAACGTTCGCCCAGCCAGCGAAGATCCCTATGGCGATCCCGCCGATTATCCACAATTCGGCAATGTTCGCCCAGCCAGCGAAGATCCCTACGGCGATCCTGCGGATCGGTAATGGTTTGGAGCAAGTAAAACAGTTCTAGTAAAGAAACATCTCCGAAAATCCATAAAGAAGACGTGAGGTGGTTGTGGCTGTTTGACTCTGAGTTTCAAACAGCCATAAACAAAACCAGGACTTACACACCCAACTAAAGAAACCGGTTTTTTTTACCAAAAGACTTCGTTGTTAAGTAGGTGGACATAAATAAACGCTATAAATTGTAAGGTGGGCGCTCGCCGCGACCATCTTCTTCTATGAGTTACAGGTTTTTTGCGGCGAGCGCCCACCCTACGTTAACTAGCTTATTTAATCCACTTTATAATTCATTTTTTTGATTGTTTGATTTTACATTAACTGATTAACCGAGCAGAGTAATTGCTGGGCAATTTTCATTTCAGAGATGCCTTTTAGCTATTAACTCTTAGAGAAATCCATCTCCTTTTAAGGGTGGAAGTTTCAATTGTGTTTCTCGATCGGGGTTAACACGGCTCGCTTCTGAAGATTCATTGGTTGAGGGAGTATGGGCTGATTCATCAGTAACTTTTTCCGATCGTACCGCAGCTAGTGCCTCCTTAATAACAACTGCTGCTGGTACGGCGATTACAACTCCTAAAAATCCTCCGACTCGCGCTCCTGTCAAGATAGAAACAAACACCCAAAATGGATTTAAACCGGTCACGGAACCTAGCACTCTGGGAGCAATTAAATTTTCTACAATTTGCTGCACAATTAATTCAACGGCTAGGACTTGCAGCCCTAATCCAATGTTTTGCAGGGCCACGAGTATAGTTACCAGTCCAATTCCCACAGAGCCGCCAAAAGGTACTAATGCCATCAGACCAATTGTTAAGCCAAATAGCAAACCAAAGGGAACCTTTAGGAAAATAAAGGCTGAAGTTAGCCCAAAAGCCATACAAGTTGCAATTATGAGCTGACCTGTAAAGTAGTTTTGAAAACTTAGCCTTAGTGTCTCAGAAAATGGCTTTTGAAATCGAGGTGGCAACCACTCGATTAAGCTTTCCCAGATATCACTGCTGTGCAGGAGTAAATAAAAGGTTAAAACTACTGTTAGCAGTAAATCCAGCAATCTGACAACTGTTAAAACAGTCAGGTTTAAGGTGATATTTAAAGCTCGCCCTGCGACGAGTTGTAGTTCGCCTTTAAGTCGGGTGTTAATTTGAGCAATGAAGCCGTCGAGATTAATGGGTAAGCCGAGAGCATTGATTCGATCGTCAAATATCAGGAGCTGGCGCTGTCCAGAATCGATCCATTCTGGTAAGCGAGCGACGAGCTGCTGCGCTTGAGTGAAGGCGAGGGGAAATAGTGTCAGTGCTAGGGCCAGCAGGATCAATAGTGCTGTTAAAAAGACTAGAATTGCAGCTTGCTCTCGTTGTACTCCGTGTTGCTCGAACAATCTGACGGGATAGTTGAGCAGGAAGGACAACAGGGAGGCGACTAAGAGGATGACAAAGAGCGATTGAAAATAACCAAAAATTTGAGAGAATGCCCAAGCGTTGAGTACGGTGAGTGGTGCTGCTAGGGCGATCGCTAGCAGGCGAGTCATGGGAGTCAGCGATTCCCACCAGCTCAGCAGGCGACTTTTGGGTGCTTTTGGCCAAGAATTAACCATGAAATCCTGTCAAAATTTTGAGACTCATATTGGTTATTATCCTCAGCTTTGGCTAGACCTGTGCCTTCAATAGGTATGATTTTTATGCGATCGCGGTGAATCTTGTAGGGTAGGCGCTGTGCGATCGCCACATTTTTCGCTCAAAGCGTATAAATGGCAGCGCATAGGTGTCAACTTCAGCAGTTTACCCCGAATTTCACCCCGAAATTTCTTAAGAGCGATCGCCAGTTTGGAACTACCAGGGCCCACGCTTGCGCTCCTTAGCTCAAATGTTCGCGGATCTCTAGCACGGATAGAATCAACATGAAATCAGCACAGACAAATCAGGAACAGCAGCATCCTCAATATAAGAGCGATCGCGTCATTGTCACTAATCTATTAGCAGGGGAAGCAACTGACTACAATCTAGCGGAATTAGGGCGGCTAAAAATTCGCTATCGCGGCTTTCCCGGTGCTAGGGATATCCAAAGAGATTTAGATAAAGTAATGCAGAACTGGGGTTATCCCGATGAGGAAGCTCTTTACGAAAAAACCCGCCAGATTCATGCTGCTGGTCAGGTTTATAAGCGCCAAAAAACAGAGGAGGAAGATTGGATTTAAGAGCGCGATCGTAACAGTTCGGGTTAACTCTCTTACAAACACCAACCTGATTTGTATTACTTAACTGCCATCTTTATCCCAGCCTTAACGAATTTCTCATAATCCTCCAATAACCACCGAGGCAAACAATTATTTGCATCCTGAACTTGCAATTGCCCTGGACGACAGTACAACATTGCGGCTAATAGATGATTGATCGCTTTTTGTTCTGCCATTCCTTTGCTTAATTCAGTAACTAATGAGTTCAAAAAAGCCCTTTCAGCTTCTAGCAGTGGTTGATTAGCAAGACCACTGCCAAGTAAAGCTTTATAACCCTTACCTAAATCACTTTCGTAGACAGTTTGCAATTTATCTACTGGAACTTTTAGCCAGAAATTTGCTAATTTTTTGCGAACTTCTCGCAAGTCTGCTATTACCGATTCACTCGTTGAATCTATTTCATAAAGCTTTACAGAGCTAAATAATTGACTGAGAAACTGCGGCAGCAAATTTTGCGGTTGCGTGACTGGTTCGGAAAGAGTATTATCTATTTCAGCGGCGGCAAATACACTTTCAAACACTTTTGCATAGTCATTAATTAACCACTTAGGCAAACGGGTTTGAGCATCAGGGACACGCATCTTACCCGGAGGCAAGTAGAGCATTGCACCCAGCAGAGAATTAATCGCTTGAGGATGCACTAACCCTTTGCCAATTTCCGTCAATTCCTGCAAAAATACCTGTTCAGTTTCAAGTATTGGCTCATTTTGAAAACCGGAGTAAAGGATTGCTTGATAACCCTTACCAACATCACTAACGTAGATAGTTTCCAGTTGCTCAGTTGGCACGCTGAGCCAAAAATCAGCTATTTGCTTTCTGAGCTGGCGGATTTCCATTACCACAGATTCATCAGTCGGATCGATGCGGTATAGATTCACGCAGCCTAACAGTTGATTTAAAAATTGTGGCGAACTAATATAATGAGCTAGTAACTGAGATGATGGTGGTTGGTTAACCGAGTCAAAATTCAGTGCTAATTCACTCTCAAAAACCTGCTCGTAATCTTCTATTAACCAGCGAGGTAGACGAGCCTGAGCATTCGGTATCCGCATCGTTCCCGGAATAAAGTAAAGCATTGCAGCCAGCAGAGAATTGATAGCTTTAGGATGCACGAGTCCTTTACTAATCTGAGTCAATTGTTGCAAAAATATCTGTTCTTCTTCAGTCAGCGGTTGATTTTGAAAACCACAGCCAAGCAGCATTTTATAGCCCTTACCGACATCGCTTTGATAGATAGTTTCCAGTTGCTCAGGAGTGACGCTCAACCAATAATCAGCCAACTGTTTACGGATTTGGCGTAAAGATGCGATCGCGGATTCTGCTGAGTAATTTGTGCGGTAGAGATTTACATAATCCTCAAGTTTATTGATGAATTCAGTGCTGGGTGCTAACACTGAACTGCCAAGAGGTGACTGGCTATTTTGCCATTTTTGGAAGAGTTCTTGGAATAATTTACCAATAGAAAGCGAGTAAGCACGACTATCTAAAAATCTAGGATTGCTTTGCATCTTTTGCTGAATTTTTTGCCGATGAAGCTGTCGCAATTTAGGGTTGCTACCTAGAGCAACTGCTAACCGAATGTAGGATTGTTGGCTATCAGCAATTAATTCTGGTATTTCAATTTCCCGCAGCATTGCTGACCCTTGGCGGAAGCGCAAAGCATTTCCTTCCATCACTACCGTTGGCAACCCTACTTGTAGAGGGTCAATCAAAGAAGTTGCGCCAGCGTAGGGATAGGAATCAAGATAAACATCTGCTAACCCCAAAAATTCTTTAACATCGCCGCGACTCGGTAACTGTTTTACAATTAATAGACGGTTGCTCTCAACGCCGTATTTAGCTAATACAGCATACAAATTATTTACAAAAGGCGTGGCCGGATAAGAACGAGTCCAAGCTGGGCCAAAGGGATATAAAATTAGCATAGAATTGGGAACAGCAGCCAAAATCTTTGCCCAAATTTCTCGCAATTCTGGCAGAATTTTGTAGAAGTTCGCTCCTGATATAAACACATTTGTTTGCTCAGAAATACCGAGGCTATTTCTTGTTGGTTGCAGAGTTGATGTTTCCGACTGAGTAGCATAATTAAAGCAAAATCCGCTGCCATCCAAAATAGCTAACTGCTCTCGATATTGTTCTTGATAACTGCTATCGGGGATTGTCCACTTGCCGGCAATATAGTAATCTAAGTGGCGTATTCCCGTAGTTGTCGGCGAACAGAAAGAGGTCGTCTGTACCCGTGCTAAACGGTGAAGTGCCAGGGAAGTAGTGGGTTTATTAATAGCTGTTAGGTTAGTGCCAATAAACAGGATATCTAAGTCATCATCGCGGATAGTTTGCACCTGCAAGGCAAAATCTTTAGGAAGTGGAACCAGTTTATCAACGCGACTTTGACAATATTGTTCTAATTGATGACCGCTGACATTGAGAGCATATAGAAAAATTTCAAATTGGCTGCGGTCTAAATGTTCAAAGACAGGAAGAGTTGCGAAGGTTTCTGTCTGGGGAGCAAAATGATCGTTGAGCACTCCTAAGCGAATTTTTGAGCGCGTTGCTGGTCGCGCTGGGAAAACATAATCAACCTGAAAACCGCGATTTTTAAGAACTAACTCCATAATATCCGCCCGCTTTGTGTAAACATCCCGCAGGTTTGCAGTTGTAAAGTACAGGGGGATAAAGTTAGCAACTTGACTGAAAAATAAAGCAATATTTTGCCAAATTTGAGAATCTTTGTTGTTAAAGATGTTGGTATGAACGTAACCTAGCCATCCTTGCAGATAGCGATAGTAATTGTCTGCTTCTCCTATTTCTTGGAAAAGGTTAGGACAGACAAACATAAATTTCAGATAGTCATTAACAAACCAATTGGGAATAGCGGCGCGTTCGTATTTTATCGGTAGTCGATCTGCACGGCGGTAAAGCATTGCAGCCAGGAGATGATTGATAGTTTTATGTTCCTCAAATCCTTTGGCAATTTGTACTCCTAGTTGATTGACAAAAGTTTGTTCTTCATCAGTTAGTGTTTCATCTTTAATGCCACTATTCAGCAGTGCTTGATGGATTTGACCTGTCTCTCCTGCATAAGCATTTGCAAGTTGTTCGAGTGTAGATGAATTCAGCCATCGATCGGCAATTTTTTTTCTCAACTGGCGGATATTTGCTAATGCTGATGAATCTGACTGGTTACTTTGATATTTTTCAACAATGCTGATTAGGGAAGTCATAGAAGGCGGTATAGTAATAGATGTTTTAGGGGAAAGCTTAGTAGCAGCTATTAAAGCTGAGCTAACTTTTGCTGCCATTTCTGACCAGGAAAACTTTTTAGCTTGTTCCAAACCAGCAGCAATTAAATTTTGACGAATCTGAAAATTTTGCACCTCAATAAGTGCTTTTTTTAGTTCTTCAATTCGATCGCCGTTCACATATAAAGCTGCTTGACCTGCAACTTCAGGAATTGAGCTATTTTGAGAGGCGATTACTGGACAGCCACAAGCAATCGCTTCTAATAATGGCAACCCAAAGCCTTCATATTTTGATGTTTGGACTAATGCTAAAGCCCCAGAATAAGCACTTCGTAATTCATCATCACTTAGTCTTAAAAGATGAATCTTAATATCGGAACTATATGTTTTTAACTCTGTTTCTAATTCCGAGTTGCCCCCTACACAAACAATTTCAAATTGATGTTTATTTTCTAATTGAGAGCAGGCTTGGAAGAATAAAACAGCATTTTTATAGCCGTTAAATCCAACGCGATCGCCCACCCAGATAAAATAAGGTCTTGAAATATTATATTTTACCTTAAATTGATTAATTTCTACGAATGTTGATGGTGAAAATTTCCTATCTATTCCGCAATGAGCTACTGTTATTAATTCTGGAGAAATATCAGGAAAGTATTTTACTAAATCGCGAGCTGTGCTTTCGGAAATGGCAATATAGGCAGAAGCATGGCGGATACCTTGATGTTTTTCGATCCACATCGGGTTAGCTAAATTGGCTCCCATGACTTCTGGAATCATATCATAAGCCATGAACACAGAGGGTGTCGAGCGCGGTGTAGTGTAGTAAGTAGAAATGAAAAGATCGGCTTGTTCTTCATCGCAGATTTTCTGCAACATTTCGCGGTCTGCTTCAGTATTGTTGTAGTCATAAGCTGATATTTGCCGATACTTAATGCCAGGAATTTGGGGGAGAGTTCCATTGCGATCGAGTAAGAGAATATGTTGAGCAAAATCCTGATTTGCCCATTCTGTAATTAAGGAAAGCCAAACACGGGTAATTCCAGAATTGTGAATCTGAAACATTACGCCGTCAATTACGATCTTGGGTGATAAACTTGGAACGTTATTTTGTTGTTCTTGCTCCCCTTTCTTCGGCTGAAAACCAGCCGGAATCAACTTAGTTACTTTGGCAGAATTACTGCATTTCAATCCTTCTCTAATTTGGGCAATCGCTGAATTTATATCGCCTCTCGCAATCATTGAATGTGCCATTTTCATAGCTTCGATTGCATAGTGTTCTTTTGCCTGATTTGATAATTCCTCAGCCATATTTTGAGGAAGGTAAGCTTGGGAAATTTTAATAGCTTTGTGAGCCTCTGCAATATTCTCTCCCGATTGAAACAATCTAGATGTCCATGATGAAGAATTCATCCGCGTACAGGCAAAAACTTGAGGTTCATACCACATTGGATAATTCACCGCAATTCGCTTCCACATTTCCCAATCAGCAGCAGCGCCAGCCTGGGGGCAAAATCCCCCCAACTCCTCATATACACTTCGTTTGACTACCATAGAAGCCGCTGCAATCCAAGAATACACAGCAATTTTTTTGATCCAATCAGTTAAAATACCAGGCGTTTCTCTTTCCAGAGGTGATAACCATAAAGGTGCATTTTCTTCATTAATATGGAGACAGCGACAGAAAGCAGCACCAATTGTTAATTGTTGTTCTATAGCTCCCTGAAGGCTGCTATAAAATCCAGGCTTAACCAAATCGTCATCGTGCAGAATGTGAACCCATTGACCGCGAGCTCGCTGAAGACAGATGTTAAAAATTGCAGTTTGACCAACATTAAGTTCGGAATGACGATAAAATTCGATCCGATTGCCAGCCACTTTTCTGATAATTGCTTCGATCTCGTCTTGAATCAACTGATTCGGATGATCGTTAACAACTTCAATCTGCATTTCTTCGACACTTAAAGCTTGTTCGATAACGCTTTTTAGCGTTTGTTCGAGATAATTTTCCTTCAAGTTATAGGTCGGGATCATCACTGACCAAAAAGGTCTGCGATTGCTGGCTGAAAGAGGTAGAATTGTAGGAAATTCAATATCAGGTAATTTCACGATCGTTTTTTTATGTGAGTAAGCTACTTTGTTTGATTCTGAGTGAACTGAAACAAAATCTTGTAATAAATTAGTATAACCTTCATCAGCCGTTCGCATAGTTTGATGCAGGCCTATTTTGGGAAGCAACTCAGTCTGTACAAAGGTTTTTAGCTCTGGATGCCAACCGTATCGTTCTGTAGTATACAAAATAGATTGCGCCGCTTTCAGATACTGACCATTTCGCAGGAGAGCCTGACAAACCAAGGTGAAATAAAAGTTAAAATTTAGGGGGATTTGGTGGTGAAATCGGCGACGAGCCTCGGAAAATCCTTCTACAAGAGCAGTATAAGCACATTCAACTGCGTGTTCTACCGAGCAATCAGTCATTTCTAAAACTTGCTCTGAAGACTGTTTCCAATATTCAAGATCGTGGGCAATAGAAGCATAAACTGATGTGGATGCCAGCAACAACTGAATCATGGGTAACGGTTTAGCCCAATCGGTTAATACTGTTTGGGTTACGCCGCTAGAACACCCAATTAAAAGGCTGCAATATTTTGTTAATTCCGCATTTTCTCGTAGTGTTAACACGCTACCATCAATAATTCGTTCATCTGTTACGATAACTTTCGTGCTCGATGAAAGAATAATGCTGCAATCTGGTAAACGAGACAGCAGGGATTGAGCGACAGATAAAGCATATTCTGGCTTAACAAAAGATTGGCTACTACTGCCAGTGAACTCAAATAAAATAACATGACTGCGTTTCAGTAAATTGTGCTCTTCAGCAAAATTACGGACTCTTTCAATCTCATCATTTCGTAGGCGTAAGATATTTTGAATCGGCACAGTAATCGGTTTTGGATAGCCGCGAAAAAGAGATGCTTTAGTAGTTCCATCATAATTTTGATAGTTATTTGGGCTAACCTGCGTCAAAAATATTTCATCAAAGTTACCTCGATTAAGACGAGATTGTAATTCTTTTTCTAACCCATACCAAGCTGTTACTATTTCTTGCCAATTATTGGCGGGTATTTCCCAGATTTCATCAACAAATGGATTTTCTTCAATTACACTACGACACATTGATGAAATTGCCCAAGTTAAATGGCAATTGGGATAATCATATTTTATTTGCCGAGCTAATGTAGTTGCATGAAGGCAATCGCCATTTGCTCCAAGTTGTCCTAGCAAAATCCGCTTACTAGAAGAATAAGAATAAATCGCTGGCTGAGATAAATTTTTCATCCTTCAAATACCTAAAGATAAAGCGCGATCTCATCTGGCTTCGATCATCATAGCTGCAAGTTGCTGCAAGTCTATATTTGGTCGCCAGTGAAGGCTGTGCATGAGTGCGGGATTAGATACTAATCGCTTATATTCAGTCTGAAAATTCTCAGTCTGTTCTACATAGCGCCTCCAATCCAAACCAAGGATAGAAAAGCAGACTTCTATCCAATCTTTGATTGTATGAATTTTGCCGGAACCAATGACAGCTTCAAAAACATTTTCCTGCTCTACCAGCGTTATAATTCCCTGTGCTACATCACCTGCAAAAGTCCATTCTTTTTCTACAGAGATATCACCCATTTGCAGTTTTTCATCAGCTCCCTCGACAATGCGCTTAGCGGCAAGAACAACTTTTTGGCTGACATGAGTTGGCTTTCTCAGAGGACTTTCGTGATGAAATAAATAGCCTACATAGGCTTTGATACCTAGACTTCTATAATATCGAGCAGCATAAACTGATTGAATGCGCGCGATCGCATAAGTGCTACTTGCTTCAAAAGGAGTATCCTCAGAAATAGGATTCCCATCATTATAGAATTGAACGCCGCTCCCTGTAATGAAAACTTTCGAGTTAGAACTGTATTTGTACACTGCTTCTAAAATATTCAGCGTACCAGTGGAAATTGCGGCATGATTTTCAAACAGCGCGTCGTGCCGCGTTGTTGATTTAGCAGCTAAATGAAATACATAAGTTGGCTTGTATTCTTTGATAAAATGCTCAACTTGTTCGTAATTCGATATATCGCCGCGCATCCAATCTCCAGAACGTGATAAACCGATAGGGTTAATTCCTTTAGCTTTGCACAATTCATTGAGATAAAATCCGTCTTGTCCGTTGGCACCAAAAATAATAGCGTTCACAGTTTATTTTTCTGAAAAACAAAGGTTGCAAATGTGTAGCGACATCCTTCATAGATAAAATCTGGGTTCGGACAATCCCACTGGGGAACGTCAGGAAGCCGACAATTTTTCAGTAAAGGAAGAATTCGATGCCGCAAATCTTTCTGAGTGTAAAGGCGGAAGTCCACTACTGGAATGCGATCGCCTACTTTATACTGATCGTTATAATCACAAGTTAAAATGGCAGTACCTCCAGGTGCCAGAAGTTCAGCGATTTGCGTCATAAATAGTTCATCATCTTGAACGTGCTCCACCACAGATGTTGAAAAGATAATATCATAGCTGCCCTTGATTGTAGACGGCTTATGGAAATAAACATTGAGATCGCAATTGATCGCAGGATCGATTTCTTCTAAGTGATAGCCGAGTTGCTTTAAGGCAGCAGCAGCACTATCTTCATGACTACCAACGCATAAAATTTTAGGTTTTACTAATTGGGAGGCAAATTTGTGAGCGGTGTCTAAGATAAAGGCTTGCTGAATATTAGCTTCCGGTATTTTCCGCGCCATCATCTCAGGAACCAAGGCAAATAATTGATTAATGACAGGTTCGTACTGGCTGCGTGCGGCATCGTCCAAGATGCGATTTAATGATGTTACATTAGGAAGACCAACCGTAAAAGATAGTTGAGGTAAATTGCTCCGATCGCTCCGCTCTTGACCTAGCACTCGATCGAGAATTTGCTCATAATCCAAAATAAAATTGGCTTCGCTCCACTCATTATAAAAGGGTACAAGCGGCGCGATGCCATTATCAATAATTTGCTTCAAACTGGAATCTTCGATACAAATTGAAGGATTCGCCGAAAAAACATGACGGTACATCCCACATTTATTAATCGCCAGAGGTCGCTGCACTGCTAAAGCGTGTTCCAGTACACTTGAAATCCCTCGGTCTTTATGGGAGTCATAGAAGAAAGCATTGAGTGTATTACTTGCTAGAAAATGGAGGAGTTGCTGTTTGCTTAGAAACTCATGGTTAATCGCAAGTTGTATGCCGGGTTTAGAAATAAGTTTGCGACAGTTTTCCGCTGTTGCTTTAGCAAATTGTCCTTGCTGTTCGACAACATTATTAAAAGGCAAATGCAGCACTATTTTCGCTCTATCAAATTCTTCCTGTACAAGCATAACCAAACGTTCAAAACCTTTGTCACTAAATCCAAAACCAAAGCTTCCTACGGTGACGATATCGGGAATATCTTGGCTGTTAATGTAAGGGGAAATCAAGCGTTTTGTCTTGAAAACAATCGGATTATTTTCTATTAAAGTTGGATCTGGACATAAATGATAATCAAACATTTCTAGCGTAGCTTTATCTGCTTCGTCCTGAGTGACTTCGTGCATTATTCCTAGCTGTGGAATTTTGTACTGTCTAGTCACCTCTTGTCGCAGCCAAGGCATTGTTGCTAGATAGTAATTATAAATAATCGCAGCCGGATTTATCTGAGATACTACATTCTTTAGTTCTGCGTAATTAGAACACTCCGCATAAGCAAAGGAATAGCGCGAAGATTTTTGTAGCGCTTCTGTAATATTGAGACCATACTGGTAAATACCGCATTGTTTTTGCTTATGAGAAACAATGAGTATAGTCGGTTTAGAGGATTCTGCAACTTGTATCTGAACGGTTTTCCGTTCGGTTTTAGGCAGCATCCCAAAATCTTCTAAAACTTCTTCAAACTTGGTCGCAAAATTCTGTGGATGCCAATCTGTTTGCATTTGCTTCACTTGGGGTTCTGATGAAGCGATCGCATCTTTTAAACTCTGGAAGGGGTACGGCTTAATATAGTGATGAATATGCCGAAATGTTTCATTAGTTGAAATGGCTAATGGTCTTCCACTTGATATAGCTTGATCGGTAGTTGCGGAAATTCCCGCTTGATTCCTGTTGTAAAGAAAACAATTCAGTGTGTTTTGACTGCACCATTCAATGAGTTGGTCTTTAGTCATAAACTCATTGGTAATAACTACTTCAACTCCTTTCTTAGCTACTTTCTTACACAACTCGCTCAGGTAATCGGCATAATGTTTTTTATGCAATGTCCAATGTCTATCTTCGCTATAAGTCGATGCCGGAATATTAATTTTAACAATGGCTTTTTCAAACTCTTTATTAACAGCATCTACAACTAATTCAAATCCTTTACCTATCGTGGCAAATCCAAAAGTACCAATTACAGGAATTGATGATTCTCGGTACGGGTTGACTGGAGTATAAACTTCTAAGGGACGGGGGAAAGCATATACTCTTTTATCTTCCACATTCATCGTCGGATCGAGCGCTAAATAGGCATCAAAATCATCAGCAGGACAGAAACCGAAGGGGTTATTCGTAAGTGTTTCCAGCACCAATGTTACTTTTAATCCCGGCAATAAGCTGACTCTTTTTGTATTGAGCCAACTCATTGTTACATGATGATAGTTAAAAATGTAAAATTCATAATTATTCGGAATCTCAGCCGCATTTTCGCTGATTTCTAAATAATGAAGGTCGTATTTTCCCGAAAGTAATAAACATTGATAAGCCATTTTGCCAGACTCGTAGATGCTGCAATTAGCTTTCTCAGTATTGAGAAATAAACCTCGCGGTTTTTTTGTCCCCTCTACCACTGTTGCTGGTTGAGGCAATGCTAATACAAATGCTGTCTGTTCAGATGCGACTAAACTAGAAATAAATGCCTTAACTTCGGCATAATTCTTAGCATAAACTACCGGATTTTCCAAGTTTTCCCAAAGCTGGACTGGCAAATCCCAGCCAACAATACAGCGAGGTTTATAACGATTAATCTCCGTTTGAGATGCTGCATTTACAGCACTTCCTTTCATCAAAAAAGCAATACATCTATCCCCAACTTGGGATAATTCTTTAAGGTTCATTCCACTGCAATCAAAAATATTGGCAGCAGCAAATTTAGGTTGACCTGAACAGTAAAAATTTAGTGTGGGAAAATCCGCTGCTATTTGCTTTAGATGCTCGTTTAAATAAAAATAATTTTGATTAGAAAAAACTTCTCCGTTTTCCACCAAAATGCTATTTTCTCTAACTTCTATTTCCTTCTCTAACTGACCAAAGAAGGCAATCGTAGGCGTATAAATCGGTATTGTTAGCAGATACTTATGATTTAGATTCTGCTGATACATCTGACGATTAAAGGTATGAACATTATTTTGGTATGTCATACCATAGAGGTTGAAAATATCATTAAAAACGCCAAACCACATATTGATAAATATGGCATCATTAGGGCAATTTGGTGTTCGTTCTGTTCCTTGATATTCCTTCCCTTGATATAGAGAAATAGGCAGTTTTAAATCTTGCCACAGATAGGCAGATTTTTCAACACATTCTAAGGTGATTTTCACTCTGGGAAAACTTATTCTAGCTGCCTGAATTACGGCTTTTGTCAAAATCACATCGCCGCTGTGAAAACTGTTGTGAATGAAGAAATGTGTCATGTTTTTATCCTGTTGTGCGCTGTTTGTTTTTTGGACTTAGTTAAAACTTAAGCATTCTTTATATAATGCCACCATCTTGGCAGCTCTACCGCGAGCATAAGTCCCTTTAAAATTTAATGATTTCGAGGTTTGGCAAAGGAAAAATTAAGCCAACACCGCTTTTCAAAGTTGCTTCTTCGCGTTTCAAAAATTCTTCTTTGAAGTGCCAAGGTAAAACTAAATAATAATCCGGCTTCATGGCTCTTGAATCTGCTTCACTGACAATTGGAATATCTGTACCAAGGGTATAAGCACCATATTTATCAGGGTTTCTTTCCGCTGCTACGTCCACAATTCGATTGTCAATTCCACACCATTGCAAAATGGTATTGCCTTTAGTTGATGCACCGTAAATATGAATACTTTTGCCTTCCTTTTTGAGCTTTTTCAACATTGAAATTAGCTCATCTTTATGCACATTAATCCGATCTTGAAAATTTTTGTACGGTTTATCGGTATCAAGCTCCATGTCAAACTCAGCCTGACGTAAAAGCTTGATGCGTGTCACCGCTTCTTGTCTCTTGAATGAAAAATTATCAACATTTGTTGCATAACAGCGAATGCTACCACCGTTGATGTCATTAAGAACAGCATCTACTATTTTTAAGTCAGCTTGTTTGAGAATATATTCCAACACCGCTAAACTATAATATTCCAAATGCTCGTGACAAATTGTGTCATAGGAATTCATCTTAAGCATAGATGGCATATAGGACATTTCAAACACCCATAAACCATCAGGAGCAAGGGCTTTTTTGATTTCTTTACAGAAATTCACTGGGTCTTCTAAGTCATAAAACATGGCGATTGACGTAATAATGTCAAATTTTTCGCCTTGTAATACTTTGGTCAATTCTTCAGAAGGAAAAATATCTTGAATAGCTGTAATATCTCCGGTAATTTCTTGCGCTACGTCAGAAGGATCGACTCCAAATTTGATAAAATTTGGGGGATAAGACTTGAGTAAAGTGCCGTCATTACAGCCAATATCCAAAACACGCGCATTACTTTTGTTAATCAGTGCTGTTGCTTCTTGAGTAATTCCCTGTAAGTGATTTCGCATTGTCTGATTAGTACCGGAACGATACCAATATGCAGAATACAAAACCTCTGGTGGAACTGTATGTTCCATCTGTAATAAACCGCAGGCGTTCTCATCTTTTGTAGGATCGCAACGCAATAGAGAAAGGGCTATTTTTCTCATTGGTGGTTCTTCTTTTCCTGGCTTAAAAAAAGAACCTTGCAAATGTTGTTCCCCTAAATTAATAACTGGAGTGAGTGCTGAAGAACCGCAGACTCGACAAGTTTTACGATGGCCTAAGTGCATGGTTTTGCCTTTAAAAAATTATTGTTTAGATTTATCGCACCCTTGACGTAGCGCCGCCAACAGGCGCGTTAAACTCACCACCAAGATGGCGGCATTACGGATGGTTTTACGTAAGTCCTGATTGTTGATGATAGCTGAGTTTTTCTACCAGTGATTGTAAATTTTTGTCTATTCCATCTATGCACTTATTCCGTTCTAAGTTCAATATGGCAAGTTGTTTGACAACTTTATCTTTTTCTGATGCCTCCACTTTTTCAAACTCATATACCTTTTCTTGTTCGTGCCACAAGTTACAGTTAACATGAGCAAGCTGTGAGAAGATTTCACCGATGCTACCTAGTACATCAGGCACATAATTGCCTTCTTTTTTATAAACTTTATTTGAGGCAAAAGTTAGGCGTTCGCTGGGAATTTCTCCAGAGACAGCATTGCTAATAAATTCGTTAATTTCTTCCTGAAGTTGCTTTTCTTGAACAGCAAGGCTTTGGAGTCTAGTTTCATCTTCGGAATGCCACTGTTTCAATTTAATAATTGTCAATTTGTCGCAGAGAGAGCCAAGTGTTTCCGCCATAGTAAAATGTGATTGGTGTGAAAGAATCTAACTCAGGATGCTTAGGGATAACTAGAAGGCGAAGGCTAAGAAAAAAGATTATTGCTAGGGAACTTTAGAGAAATCGGCATTTTACGTTTAATTATGTTCGCGTATTTATTTTGTCTTGTCTAAAACAAGTTTTTGTACATCCACCCAGATTAAAAACTGCTATATCCTAGTTGATGCCGCTAAGGTACTAAATAGAGTGCTCAATATCAGACGAAAACTGATTTCGAGTGTTCCCAGAATAGTCCATACTATTTTATACAACGTTTCTCGGCGAACACAGGATTGTTTTAAAATGGAACTGGCTAAAAGCCTCTCGGAAATAGCATTGACAAATTCAACGCTCTACCCTATCTCCACCATAGGTAAAAGTGTAAAGCAGTTGATTCAGGCAAAACTAATAATGTTGCTCCTGTATCTACTTTCGCTTCCAGTTCGACAATCTCGCTGTTAGTCAAAGGATTTCTAATTTTTAAGGTAGTGTAGATAATTCCCATTGCCACTTACTTATTGGTTTCTACTAGCTTAACCGAAAATCACCCCCCGCCCACCGCAAAACCTGTGGCTGCAACTCCTAACTCTTGACAAAAATCATTTGATATTGTAAAGATAACAGCTTACTTGCGGGCTGATGATTAGTTCGGTTTCCCCTCTGTGGCTGCGCGATCGCCACTACCGATCTCTCCCCATAGCGACAATAAGTTACAATTACGTTAAGATTGATTAACATAATTAAAAATTCCCAAGTCTGTGTGACTTAAAAAAATAGGAGGAAAAGCCCCGGTGAATAAACGGTGGAGAAACGCAGGCCTGTACGCGCTGCTAGCTATTGTCGTCATTGCCTTAGCAACTGCATTTTTTGACAAACAGCCCCCCAGCCGACAACTGTGGAAGTACAGCGAATTCATTGAGCAAGTCCAGAGCAAGAGAGTAGACAAAGTAAGTATAAATGCTGACCGGACTAGAGCCCTAGTCACTTCCCAGGATGGCACTAAGGTACTGGTCAACTTGCCTAATGACCCTGAGCTGATCAATATCCTCACCACTAACGGCGTGGACATTTCAGTTTTACCCACGAACGACGAAGGCTTCTGGCTCAAAGCCATGAGCAGCCTATTCTTCCCCATCCTACTCTTAGTGGGATTGTTCTTCCTGTTGCGGCGAGCCCAAAACGGCCCTGGTTCTCAAGCGATGAACTTTGGTAAATCTAAAGCCAGAGTGCAAATGGAACCGCAAACCCAGGTGACATTCGGGGATGTCGCAGGCATTGAACAAGCCAAGTTAGAACTATCGGAAGTTGTGGACTTCCTGAAAAATGCCGATCGCTTCACCGCAGTTGGCGCAAAAATTCCCAAAGGCGTGCTCTTAGTCGGCCCTCCCGGAACTGGTAAAACCTTGCTAGCTAAGGCTGTCGCTGGTGAAGCTGGCGTTCCTTTCTTCTCGATTTCCGGTTCTGAATTTGTGGAAATGTTCGTGGGTGTCGGCGCGTCTCGCGTCCGCGACTTATTTGAACAAGCCAAATCTAACGCACCTTGCATCGTATTTATCGATGAAATTGATGCCGTTGGTCGCCAGCGGGGTGCTGGTTTAGGCGGCGGAAACGATGAGCGCGAACAAACCCTCAACCAGTTATTAACTGAGATGGATGGCTTTGAGGGCAATACTGGCATCATTATTATTGCTGCTACCAACCGCCCTGACGTGCTCGATTCAGCGCTGCTGCGTCCGGGTCGTTTTGACCGCCAAGTTGTGGTCGATCGCCCTGATTACGCGGGCCGTTTGGAAATTCTCAACGTCCACGCTCGCGGCAAAACTTTGTCTAAGGATGTGGATTTGGAGAAAATTGCTCGCCGGACTCCTGGGTTCACGGGTGCAGATTTGTCTAATTTGCTGAATGAAGCGGCTATTTTGGCTGCTCGTCGCAATTTGACAGAAATCTCGATGGATGAAGTTAATGATGCGATCGATCGGGTGCTGGCTGGCCCTGAGAAGAAAGACCGGGTAATGAGCGAGAAGCGCAAAACGCTGGTAGCTTATCACGAAGCTGGTCACGCTTTGGTTGGTGCTTTGATGCCTGATTATGACCCAGTGCAGAAGATTAGCATTATCCCTCGCGGTCGCGCTGGCGGTTTGACTTGGTTCACGCCAAGCGAAGATCGGATGGATTCTGGTCTTTATTCCCGCTCTTATTTGCAAAATCAGATGGCGGTAGCTTTAGGTGGTCGGATTGCTGAAGAGATTGTCTTCGGCGAGGAAGAAGTGACTACTGGCGCGTCGAATGATTTGCAACAGGTGGCGCGTGTGGCCAGACAAATGGTGACTCGGTTCGGGATGAGCGATCGCCTCGGCCCAGTTGCGCTCGGTCGTCAGCAAGGGAATATGTTCATGGGCCGCGATATCATGGCGGAGCGCGATTTCTCGGAAGAGACAGCCGCCACGATCGATGATGAAGTCCGCACTTTGGTAGATCAAGCTTACCGCCGCGCTAAAGAGGTGTTGGTTGGTAATCGTCACGTCCTTGATAAATTAGCAGATATCTTGGTGGACAAGGAAACTGTGGACGCTGACGAGTTGCAAGAGTTGCTGGCTAATAATGATGTCAAGATGGCTGCGATCGCATAATCAATTTTAGATTCGCGATCGCATCTAGAATCTTAAATTAGGGTAATTCCGGGTTCCGGGATTACCCTAATTTTTTGGGACGGTAAGAATCGTCAGGATGCGATATATCCGTAACGCCGCCTTCTAGGCGGTGAAGATACCGCCTAGAAGGCGGCGTTACAGAGTAATATTGAACAAGTGCTAGATGCCATCACCACAGATTAACAAGCAGGAAAAATTACCATAAAAATGAGCAAAATTAAAATTGGAAATCGCCCAGCAATCGCAGGCTTAAGTATACTTACCGCCATCTTCTTATTAATGGGCTGCCAACCAACTGTAGGCCCCAACAATTATCCCGTAAAGCGCGTCAGTGATGGCGATACTATTACCGTAATTGGTGCTAAAGATAAAGATATAACAGTACGCTTTGCCTGCGTAGACGCACCAGAAATTCCCCATTCTCAAAGGGAAAGACAGAGTACAAAAGCCATCGATAAAAATCAATTTATGTGGGGATTAAAAGCACAGCAAAGAATGCAGCAGTTAGTTAAAAAAGGAGGCGATCGCGTTGTTTTAACTGTAACCGATACTGACCGCTACGGTCGCAAAGTAAGCGAAGTTCGCTTACCTGATGGCACCTTTACTCAGGAAGTTTTACTGCGCGAAGGATTAGCAATGGTCTACCGTCCCTATCTGAAAAACTGTCCCAGTGCAGATATTGTTCAAAAAGCCGAAGCCGAAGCCAAGAAAAGCCGACGCGGCCTTTGGGGAGATTCCAAGTTTGTGCCAGCCTGGGAGTTTCGACGCAACAGCAAATGATTAAACTACTAGAAGCTAAAAAAGTTTCTCTCCACAGAGCAATAGCAGTCAAAAGATGTGGTACGCTCCTGGTAACTCGATGCAATCAAGGTAACATCAATGAAGATCAAACATCTAGTTCTTTCGGGAATCGCTCTTCTACTCGGTGCAACAGTAGTAGGAACTGCCGTTGCTCAACAACTAACCAAAGAGCAAAATACTGTTATCTGTCGGCTAAAAAATGAGGTGGCTCAGCAAAAAGGAAAGGGCAATAAGCTGGTCTTTTTGCCACTCTTAGGGAAAGTTCGCCAGCAAGTTGAAACCCCTTTTAGAGCAACTCTCTATCCTGATATTCAGTATACTTTTGTCGGCACTTGCGATGAAAATTGCAAGGGTTTAAACTTGGCTCTTAAAGATATGAGCGGCCAGGTAATCGCTACCAGTGAAACTGTAGATAGCCTCCCGGTTATCACTTTTACTCCCCCATCTGAAAGCGAATATCAAATCGGGGCAAAACCGGGGGAATGTACTACTACTAAAGGCTGTAACTTTGGGATGGGAATTTTTGCTCCTAGCAGTGCTAATGTACCTAATGCTTCTAAGATTCCTGCGGAATTGGCACAATTTCAAATGTGTCAATAAAACTCGGAATTACTGACCCCCCTTAATTGGGGGGTTAAAAAAGTAGTCGCTAGTTTGAAAACGAGAATGATGAATTATTCCGAATTTATAAATAATCCCCAAATTAATCCTAGAGAGCTGCTGGAACTCTATCGCCATCAAGAATATGACCAGCTTTCAGAAATATTCCTGCGAGTTCTAGAACATTTTCATAATAAAACTTACTATAGTTTAGATCTTAGTTTGCGCTATTTTATCAATGTTTTTGTCAAAAACTTTTTGTACTTATTTACTCAACCGGAATATATTCTCAGCGATCGCCACGTCAATCTATTTATTAAACATAATCTCACGATTTCTAATTTGGTAGCCATTTCTAGCTTTAAAACAACAGATGCGTACTTACAAATTTTAAACGATCAACCCCGCAATTTTGCTAAGTTATTAAGCTTGTACTCAGCTAGAAATACAGTCAACTTTGACAAGCAAGCGTTGTTTAATGCCAATCCTCAATTAGCTTGTCTTTGGTATTCTTGCTTTTGTGAGAGTTACCGCTCTGGGGTTATTAACAAGGAAGCTTACCAAAATCTTAGGGAACACATCACATATACAGATGACAAATTAACTGATTTTTATAATATAGATGATATCTACTTTGGAGCCAGTTATATAGATGGCGATCGCGACCGCGAAATCAAAAATAGAATCAACCAATCTATTAAAAATAGCCCCTTTGCAACCACTGCACAGATTAACAATAATCCCAAGCCTAAAAAAATAGCTGTAATCACTTCTCTGTGGTTTTCTCAGCATTCAGTCTACCGCATTCTCTCTGAGTTTATTGAGTCTTTAAAAAATGACTATGAATTAACTTTAGTCCATCTGGGCGAGATTAGAAATAATCTCGATATTGGATTCTTCAAAGAAATTAGATATGTTTATGCTAAAGACGGTTATTTAAATATAGATGCTATCCGAGAAAATGATTTTGCCGCAGTTTTTTATCCCGATATCGGTATGACTGTAGAAAGCATTTTTTTATCTAATTTAAGGATTGCTCCCATTCAGATTTGCGGCCTCGGTCATTCTGTGAGCACCTTCGGCTCGGAAATAGATTATTATATTAGCGGAGCGGATGTAGAAATTCCCCAAGGTGCAGAAGCAAACTATTCAGAGAGATTAGTGCTATTACCAGGATTTGGAGCTATCCACAATCAACCTCACTATCAAATTAAAAACATCAAGAAAAATCGCCAGGAATTGATCGTTAATTGTCCTTGGTATGCCCAGAAAGTAAATTATAACTTAGTCTGTTCTTTAAAAGAAATAATAGCAAAGTCTGATAAAAAGATTGGTTTTAGATTTTTTTCTGGGGGTGCATTGACCAGAAAAAATGATTTCCTCCCCTTCGCTACAGATTTAGAATCTATCTTAGGTAAAGATTGTGTGGAACTGATTCCAGCTAAACCCTACGGCGAATATATGGCCCTCATGGAAGAGGGAGATATTTGTATTGAAGCCTGTCATTTTGGCGGTTGTAATACTGTTGCTGACAGCTTATACTTGAGACAACCTACTGTCACCTTGGAGGGAGACAAATGGTACAACCGAATTGGTTCTCAAATGCTCCAAACTGTTGGTTTATCAGAGTTAATTGCTCAAACTTCAGAAGAGTATATTTACTTGATATTAAAGCTGATACATGATGACGACTATCGTTTGCAAATACAAGAAAAACTCGATCGAGTAGATTTAAACAGTACAATTTTTAGCTCAAAAAGCAAGATTTATTTCAAAAAAGCTCTGGATTTTTTAACCGCTAACTGGGAACAGCTCAAGAATGAAACCTCAAACAAGCCAATTCACATCGACTAATCAGCTATGCAGAAAATATTAGAGATACTAGAGAGAATCTTAAGTTAAAGAGGGTAGAATTGCAAGCAGTCAAGCAGAGCCGGAAGTGGAACTTTGCAAAGACCCCATAGCTATGTAGAACAGAGGTTAAATTATAGATTATCTTTACCGTTACGCTGTCATCATTTACAATATATATAGCAATCGCCAAGGCGTTTAAGACACTCTCTTATTGCTGAAGCCCGCTGATTATATTCCCTTCTTCCTTTCTTCCCCTAGCCCTGAGCATCCTAGCCCTGAGCATCCTAGCTATATATTACCTTTCTGGTTGATGAGTACCTTGCCGATGCCTTTAACCTCAAACTCGCAAAACTCACCTCAAAACCCTGCTCAAAATGGGTTAAACCGTCTGTTCAACCGCTTAGGTATCAGGCAAAAAATTGGCTGCGGGTATGCCCTAGTCATTGGTATTGCCATTCTCGGTACTTTGACGGGAAGGGGTATTGAAGGATATTACAAACAGCAAGTTAGGGAACAATTAGCTACAGACAGAGAAAAAGCTGAAATTCTAACCAGCCTCAGTAGTACGCTCTGGGAGTTAAGAATTTATAAAAAAGAGCTGCCTAGCTTACTGGCAACGCCTCAACTTTTTGTGCAGGAAAGCTCTGAATTTCTGTCTCGCGCTGCTGAGATGACTCAACTGCTAGAGCAAGTTCAGTCTTTACCAGATCCTTCAGATCCACAGATTCAAAAAGAGTACAATCAGTTTAAGGATTTGACAGAGATATATGTACAGAAAGTTAAAGCTTATTCGCAGCAGGTAGAGAAGTTATTAGTAAAGCTAAAATCATCTAATTTAAAACCCAAAGAACTGCAAAGCGCTAAGCAGAGTTTGAATAGTTTTGCTAGCAACGAATCTACTTTAAAATTGAATGACTTTTTGCAACAGTCAGCTAACCTTGCGAAGAACTTTCGTGTTAAGGCAGATCGGGCATTGAAATCTTATGAGCGAGCCGAGACGCTAGGAACGATAATTCTTATTAGTAGTTTAACATTATCTGCTGCGATCGCAGCGATGTTAGCAATCTATACTAGCAAAGCGATTGCTCGTCCCTTGGAAGCTACCACAAAAATCGCTCAGCAAGTGAGTGAAGAATCAAATTTTGACTTGCAAGTACCGATCACGACTTCCGATGAAGTTGGGCAGTTAGCAATAGCGCTCAACGAATTAATTTTGCGGGTAGGGGAGTATACAGAAGAATTGCAAGAAGCAAAAATTGCTGCCGAAGCAGCGAACCGCTCTAAAAGTGCATTTTTGGCTAACATGAGTCACGAACTTCGCACGCCTTTAAATGCGATTATTAACTACAGTGAAATGCTGCAAGAAGATGCCCAAGATGAGGGTTATGAAGATTTTCTACCGGATTTGGAAAGAATTCAAACTGCGGGCAAGCATTTGCTGGACATGATCAGTGATATTCTCGATATTTCTAAGATAGAAGCAGGTCATGTCACTCTTTATTTAGAAAATTTTGATATTGCTAATATGATTGAAGAAGTTGTGACTACGGCTCAACCGCTAGTAGAGAAAAAAGGTAATACTTTGGCAATGCAAATTAACGGTGATGTTGGTACTATGTATGCTGACCAGCCGAAGGTGCGGCAGATACTACTTAATTTGCTCAGTAACGCGGCTAAATTCACAGAAAAAGGTGTGATTACTCTTAGCATCGAAAGAATTAAAAATGATAAATTTAAGAGTAAAAATAAGAAATATAAACAGGAATATCCCCCAGCTTTAAATTCTAACTCTCAAGTCTTAATTTTTCGCGTGAGCGATACTGGAATTGGCATGACTGAGGAGCAGTTGCAACATATTTTTAAACCTTTTACTCAAGCAGACGCATCGACTACGCGCAAGTACGGCGGGACTGGTTTAGGGCTGACAATTAGCCAGCGTTTGTGCCAAATTTTAGGCGGCGAGATCGCAGTAGAAAGTGAAGTGGAACGCGGTTCGACTTTTACGGTTCGCCTCCCGGAACGGGTAAGTATGTGAGAAGGACGGATATACGCCAATAGTCAGGGGTGAACACCGATCTAGGCGATCGCTAGTGGCTGTCTACAATAATTTTAAAATTATAAAGTAATATCAAGGCGAGGTAGCGAAAAATGCAGCCGAGTAACCCAAATCAATTTACAGAAAAAGCCTGGGAAGCGATCGCCCGCACCCCAGATATTGTTAAGCAAAGCCAACAACAGCAGCTCGAAAGCGAACACTTAATGAAAGCTTTGCTAGAACAAGACGGATTAGCTAACAGCCTCTTCACTAAAGCTGGTATTAACGTGCGCCAGCTACAAGATCGGACTGAAGAATTCATTAACCGCCAGCCTAAAATATCGGGAAGTGGAGCTTCTGTCTATCTCGGCCGCAGCTTGGACACTTTACTAGACCGAGCTGAAGCCCATCGAAAAGAGTATGAAGATGAATTCATTTCGATTGAGCATTTGGTGCTAGCTTATCCTCAAGATGACCGCTTTGGCAAAAGTTTATTTCAAGAATTTAAACTAGATGAAGCCAAGCTAAAAGAAATAATTGCCCAAGTCCGGGGGAACCAAAAAGTGACCGATCAAAATCCAGAAGTTAAATATGAATCCTTGGAAAAATATGGCAGAGACTTAACTGAATTTGCGCGGGAAGGTAAACTCGATCCGGTGATTGGTAGAGATGACGAGATTCGTCGCACGATTCAGATTTTGAGCCGCCGCACGAAAAATAATCCCGTTTTAATTGGCGAACCAGGGGTAGGTAAAACTGCGATCGCAGAAGGCTTGGCTCAGCGAATTATTGCCGGAGATGTGCCTCAATCTCTTAAAGATCGGCGATTAATTGCTTTAGATATGGGGGCTTTAATTGCTGGTGCCAAATTCAGAGGAGAATTTGAAGAACGCTTAAAAGCTGTACTCAAAGAAGTCACCGATTCCAAGGGTTTAATTATTCTATTTATTGATGAAATTCATACCGTTGTCGGTGCAGGTGCAACTCAAGGGGCGATGGATGCTGGCAACTTGCTGAAACCGATGTTAGCGAGAGGTGAATTGCGCTGTATCGGTGCAACTACGCTGGATGAATACCGCAAGTATATTGAAAAAGATGCTGCTTTAGAGCGTCGCTTCCAACAGGTTTACGTAGATCAACCTACAGTGGAAGATACTATTTCGATTCTGCGGGGTTTGAAGGAGCGTTATGAAGTACATCATGGCGTGAAAATTTCCGACAGTGCTTTAGTAGCAGCAGCCACTTTATCTACTCGATATATTAGCGATCGCTTTCTGCCAGATAAAGCCATTGACTTAGTGGATGAAGCAGCCGCTAAATTGAAAATGGAGATTACTTCTAAGCCGGAAGAACTAGACGAAATCGATCGTAAGATTTTGCAGCTAGAAATGGAGAGACTGTCATTGCAAAAAGAAAGTGCTCCCGCTTCGATCGAACGCTTAGAAAGGCTAGAAAAAGACCTAGCTAATTTTAAAGAACAACAAAGTGCGCTGAATGGACAATGGCAAGCTGAAAAAGGCGTTCTAGGCAATATTCAGAAGATCAAAGAACAGATTGATAAGGTAAATATTGAAATTCAGCAAGCAGAACGAGAATATAATCTTAACCGTGCTGCTGAGTTGAAATATGGCACTTTAACTGAGTTGCAAAAGCAATTAGAAGAGGCAGAAACTAAACTGACGGCGACTCAAACTACGGGTCAAACTTTGCTGCGGGAAGAAGTTACGGAATCCGACATTGCGGAGATTATTTCTAAGTGGACGGGAATTCCGATCAGCAAGTTGGTAGAGTCGGAAATGCAGAAACTTTTGCACTTGGAAGATGAACTGCACAAGCGGGTAATCGGACAAGATGAAGCGGTGACTGCTGTTGCAGATGCAATTCAGCGATCGCGCGCCGGTTTAGCCGATCCGAATCGTCCTGTTGCTAGTTTTATTTTCCTCGGCCCGACGGGTGTTGGTAAGACAGAATTAGCGAAAGCTTTGGCAGCTTATCTGTTCGATACCGAAGATGCAATGGTGCGAATTGATATGTCTGAGTACATGGAGAAACACGCGGTTTCTCGGTTGATTGGTGCGCCTCCGGGCTATGTTGGCTATGATGAAGGTGGACAATTAACTGAGGCAATCCGCCGCCGTCCTTACGCGGTGATTCTATTCGATGAAATCGAAAAAGCTCACCCGGATGTGTTTAATATCATGCTGCAAATTCTGGATGATGGCCGCGTTACTGACGCGCAAGGTCACACGGTAGACTTTAAGAATGCTGTGATTATTATGACCTCTAATGTTGGCTCTCAATACATTTTAGATGTGGGAGGAGATGATGAAGAAATGCGTAGTCGGGTGATGGAGGCGATGCGCGGTACTTTCCGCCCAGAATTTCTCAACCGGATTGATGAGACGATCATTTTTCAGGGATTGAGTAAGCAGGAATTGCGGCAGATTGTGAAGTTGCAAATTGGTCGTTTAGATAAACGGTTAGCAGATCGCAAGATGTCGATCAAATTGTCTGATTCTGCTCTCGATTTCTTGGCAGAAGTAGGTTACGATCCTGTTTACGGTGCGCGTCCTTTAAAACGAGCAATTCAGCGCGAGTTGGAAACGCAAATTGCGAAGAGCATTTTGCGGGGAGATTTCAGCGATGGCGATACGATTTTTGTCGATATCGAGAATGAAAGGTTGGCGTTTAAGCGGTTGGCGGCCGATTTGTTGGCAACTAAGTAATTTGATGGCGATCGCTCTTTTTTTGGGAGGGCGATCGCTTGAGGATGCCGAATCTGGGTCAAAAAAAGTAATACATAAAGTCATATAGGCTGTCGATCGCAATGTTTTAAGCCCGATCGCGGCTCTAGAGGCTGAGTCCGACTTGGGACTGCTGACAAGTGGCGTAGGCGAAGTCAGCCGAAGGCATTGTACCCAGCCACCAGTCATGACTCTCAAATGTAAACTTATATATACAAACGCCGCAGCGTCCGTTTGAAAGTGAACCGCGCAATCCTAAAATGAAAAACAAATAGCTTTATCCGTTTATTCGTTACATAAGGAAAAAAAGCTCATGGTTCAACGTGGTTCTCAAGTTCGTATTCTTCGCAAAGAGTCCTACTGGTTTCAGGAACTAGGTACTGTTGCCTCTATAGACCAAAGTGGCATTAAATACCCCGTTATCGTTCGCTTTAACACCGTAAATTATGCCGGTGTCAATACCAACAACTTCGCAACAGGCGAAGTGGTCGAAGTTTCAGGGCCCAAGGCTAAGGGAAAATCGACGGCAGCTTCCGGTGGCAAGCAAACCACCATCGAACCCGGTACTCGCAAGACAGGGAGTGGCGGCGCACCCCAGCAGCCAAAAACTACAGATAAAAGCGCTCCGGGAGCTGAAGTTCCCACCAGTGTCGAAGGGGCACCCAACCAAGGAACTGAACAGCGTTAAGTTGTGCCAGAACTGCCTGAAGTTGAAACCATTTGCCGGGGTCTAAATCAACTGACCCTGGGTTTAGAAATATTGGGTGGCGATGTGTTGCTAGAGAACACGATCGCCAGCCCATTTTTTGCTAGGGATTTTTTAGCAGGGTTGCAGGGGAAAGCGATCGCTCGCTGGCATAGACGGGGTAAATATCTCCTGGCTGAGTTGGGGAGCGGGGGAGAGGGGGAGATGGGGCAGGGCTAATTCATTGTCTCTAGAGAAAGGTTAGGGTAATGCGATCGAGGATGCGATCGCACTGCGGAGGGGGCTTAATGGCGATCGCCAAAACACATCCTTACAAACCACAGTCAAAACAATGACCGCCTGTCCCAGAGAAACCTGGCCCCAAGTCCCAGATTTTCGCGCCCCCCGAAGAGCTGATTGTAGCAAGTATAACGATCGCTAACGATTACGCGATCGCCCTCAAAGACCATCAAATGCTATTCCCTTCTTTCCCTTATTCCCTAGAGCATCGTAGCATCCTAGCCCCTCTTTTCCCCTTCTTACCCTAGCCCTGAGCATCGGAGCATCGTAGCCCCTTCTTCCGCGCCCCTTCTTTTTATAACTAATGACTAACCCAAAATTGACAATTAGAAGTAAATCTTTTGAGTGGTATAAACGCACTTATATCATGGGAGTGCTGAATGTCACCCCTGATAGTTTTAGCGATGGCGGTCAATTTAACACCCTAGAATCTGCCACAGCACAAGCTCAGAAAATGGTAGAAAATGGTGTTGATATTATCGACATTGGCGGCCAATCAACTCGGCCGGGGGCTTCTGAAATTACCCTAGAAGAAGAACTAAATCGAGTTATTCCCTTAGTAGAAATCTTGCGCTCTAGGGAAAATATTTGCGCTACAGTGCCGATTTCTGTTGATACAACACGCGCCGCTGTTGCCAAAGCTGCGATCGAGGCCGGCGCTGATATAATTAATGATATTTCCGCTGCTACTTTTGACTTAGAAATGTTGCCAACGGCTGCAAAATTGGGAGTTCCAATTATATTAATGCACATTCGAGGTACGCCGCAGACAATGCAACAATTAATAGATTATCAAGATTTAATTGGGGAAATTTATCAGTTTTTAGAGGGTCGAGTTGCAGCAGCAATTGCCGCCGGAATTAATAAACTTAATATCATTATAGACCCTGGAATTGGTTTTGCCAAGAGTTATAACCAAAACTTAAAAATATTACGGGAGTTACCAACGTTTCAGTATTTAGGTTGTCCGATTTTAGTTGGTGTATCTCGCAAAAGCTTTATCGGTCATATTTTAAACCAACCTGACCCTCAACAGAGAATCTGGGGGACAGCGGCGGCTTGTACAAGTGCGATCGCGCGTGGCGCTGATATTCTCAGAGTTCATGACGTTAAAGAAATGCGCGACGTTTGTCAAGTTGCTGATGCTATATTTAGAAGGTAAAAATTAAAAAAGCGCCGCAGCTACGCCAGCCGTAGGCATCGCCCTCCTTAAAGATGATTATTTAAGTAAGTAAATCCTTCTTCCTTCTTCCTTCTTCCTTCTTCTTATTTTTAAGTATTATTCTCTGACTCTCCCATCAACCCACTAATAGCCTCTGATAACGCTTTGGGGTCCATAAAAATTATTTTTGAATTGGCACTTTCACTCAATTTGCTATTGGCTTCTACATACGTTTGAGCAATCAAAAATTTTCTAAACTCTTCACTATTCGGCTCTAAATTTAAAGCTGTAGCAAGACGTTCAATAGATGCCGCTTTACCCTCAGCTTTAGTAATCATAGCTTGTTTTTCGCTCTCCGCAGCCCGTTCCAACTCCATCGATTCCCGGACAACTTTAGGAGGAGTAATACTTTGAATTTCAACGCGGATAATCTTTACACCCCAATTCGCCGTAGCCTGATCCAATTTACTTAGCAAGTTTTTACTAATGATATCAGTTCGAGAAAGAGTCTGCTTCATTTCCCATTGCCCAATTTCAGAGCGAAGGGTAGTTAAAACCATATTCCCAATTGCCGCCTCAATATCTTGGACTTCATAATAAGCTTTCCTCAAAGTCAAAATCCGCCAATATAGTACGGCATCTACTTCTAGAGCTACATTATCTTTAGTAATAGTCGGTTGAGGTTCTACATCTAAAACCCGTTCCCGCGTTGTATCTACGTAAACGACCTTTTCTATCAACGGAATGATAAAATTGAGTCCAGATTTGATTGTTCGCTTGTATTGGCCCAAACGTTCGACTAAACCTTCCTCACCTCCGCTGATCACTCTCACAGACGAATTTACAGCGTAGCCGATGATAATCGCGGTGAGAATAGCCAGGATATACTGACTCATTTTTAGTTTCCTGCTCAGCTTTATTAGGAATTGATAAAGATTACTATTTAACTTTAGCTCAGCTTTGTCACATCATTCATAATTAGGACTAACGGAGATCGCTTTGTAGGTCGCAGTCTCGGCAGTAAAGTTACCTCTGAGACTACGCCTTTACAAACAATATCTGCGCCCGTCCTCACAAAATTAGAAGTTTTGCGAAGCTCTGAGGTAATACCTAAGATATTAAGGTTTGTAAAGTTTGGTTAAAACTCAGCTTTTAGCCATAATAATGATATTTTAGATACAGAATTAGAATTCCGTGGCAGCACTGGGGTAGTCTTCAGTCAGTCTACTCCAGTTTATTTCCCAAATAATTTGATTTTTGACTATAGGGTTGGGAATCAAAAAAACTCGTCATATAATGTACTTAAACGCATTCATAGTCATACTCTTACGTGAGTGCAACAAATACCAGCACCTATTTCTATTCATACTCTAGGACTTACGCATTTATCTACGCAATTGTGTGATTGCGAGCCAAGCACAGAACAATTGCAGGCACGCGCAAACTCGAAGCATTAGTCCTATAATCATAGTTTTACTCCAACAATATTTTGGGATGTAGTTTTGTCAGAGTTTCAAACTTTGGCTACAAAGTAAAGAAATCCAAAAATTGAGCGAATCTCACAAAGGTTGTATCAGGAAGCGGGGAAAATTTGGCTATCCCAAATCTAACATCTACTAAGAGCTGTGAAATCAACACAAACTTCTAAATCTAAGCGCCATCGCGGTTATATTCTCACTCCTGCGGGAGCGAAGAAGCTACAAAACCGGATTAGCGAATTAGAGGCTAAAACTGGTGTCACCTATAACCCCTCAAAAATTTCGGAACAGTCGCAATTAATTAGCGCTCAAGGTTTGCATTTAACGACAGTCAGAAAAATTTTGCGAGGGACAAGCGGCACAGATGAAAGTTCTCTACGCCTCGTTTTCCAGGTGTTAGGGATTGAAATGGCAGCACAGGATTACACGCAGCCGGGAATTGAAGAGGTAGTTGCTTTTGTGGGTGATGGTAACAGTAGACAATGCCAAGATGATTGGGGAGAAGCAATTGATGTTTCCCTATTTTATGGTAGAGAATCAGAACTAGAAAGCCTTATACAGTGGATAAAAAATGATAATTGCCGATTAGTGATGCTATTAGGAATGGGAGGGATTGGCAAAACAGCACTCTCAGTAAAATTAGGAGAAAAACTTCAAGATCATTTTGACTTTTTAATCTGGCGCTCGCTCCATAATGCTCCACCTTTAGAAGAACTCCTCCCCCAAATCATCCAATTCCTTTCTCAACAGCAAGAAACAGCAGCAAATTTACCCAAAACAATTAGCGGTCAAATTTCCCGGCTATGCCATTATCTGCGCGAACAGCGTTGCTTGCTAATTATTGATAATTTAGAAACACTTTTAAAATCAGGTTCTCCAGCCGGGAGATATCGCGAAGGCTATCAAGATTATGGCGAATTATTTAGACAGATAGCAGAAATTTCTCACCAAAGTTGCCTAGTATTAACCAGTCGAGAAAAACCCCAGGGCATTGCTTCTATAGAAGGCGAATCTTTGCCAGTTCGCTCTTGGCATTTAAAAGGTTTATCCGACTCGGAAGCCGAAAAAATTTTTATAGCTAAAGGCGTACAGAGTAACACGATTCAAGTCAGCATATTGACTGAATTATATCAGGGAAATCCATTAGCCTTAAAAATTGTCGCTACTTCTATTCAGGAATTATTTGTCGGTAATATTGCCGAATTTCTGACTCAAGGTACGACAGTTTTTAACGGCATTCGCAGTCTTTTAGAACAGCAGTTTGAACGTTTGTCTCCTTTAGAACAGCAAATTCTTTACTGGTTAGCAATTAACCGAGAACCTGTGAATTTTGCCAAACTTCGCGCTGATATTGTCCCCCTGGTATCGGTGGGAAGACTTTTAGAAACTTTAGAATTTATCGGTTGGCGTTCTCTAATCGAAACTCAGACAGCTAGATCGGGTCAACTTTTGACTTTACAACCTGCGGTGATGGAATATGTAAGCAACCGCTTCTCTGAGCAAGTTTGTACAGAAATTCGTGCCGTTGCTGAGTCAGGAAAACTCTGCAATCTTAACTTGTTTAAGCATCATGCTTTAATCAAAGCTGAATCTCAAGAGTTTATCCGTTCTTCCCAAGTGAATTCGATTCTCCAGCCGATAATTGACGAATTATTAACGAGTTTTGGCACGCGGGAAAATTTGATTTCTGCTCTGACAATTATTCTTTCCTATTTGCATTCTGATTCTTTATCAACTCCCGGCTATACCGCTGGTAATTTACTCAATTTACTTGTGAATTTACAAGCGGATTTAAGTGCGATTGATTTTTCTGGCTTGACGATTTGGCAAGCTTACCTGCAAGGGGTGAATTTGCGCCGAGTTAACTTTGAAAAAGCAAATTTAGGGAAGTCAGTTTTTAGCGAAACTTTTGCTAATATTTACAGCGTTGCTTTCAGTCCAGATGGAGGAAAGATTGCGACGGGACACGCAGATGGAGAGGTGCGTTTGTGGCAAGTTGAAGATGGGAAACTGTTGTTTCGATCGCTAGGCCATACCGGTGCAGTTTGGTCTTTAAGCTTTTCCCCCGATGGCGAAACCTTGGCTTCCGGTAGCTTTGACTGGACAATTCGACTGTGGGCCCTGCCAAATGGAGAATTGCGCCAAACTTTGCAAGGTCATGGAGATTGGGTATGGGCGATCGCATTTAACCCAGACGGTCAATTGTTGGCTAGTTGTAGTAGCGATCGCACGATCAAACTCTGGGATATCAACGGAAACTGCATCAAAACTCTAGAGGGACACACCGATAGCATCAATGCCATTGCCTTCAACCCCGACGGCAAAACCTTCGCCACAGGTAGTAACGATCGAACTATCAGAATTTGGCGAGTTGATACATTTGAGTGTCACCAAATTCTCCAAGGTAGCGATAGTCAAATTTCCGCGATCGCCTTTAGTCCTGATGGCGATATCCTTGCCACCTGCGACACTCAAACCATCAAACTCTGGGATGTCAAAACTGGAGAATGTCGTCACACCATTGCCAACAACCTAACTTTTGTTTGGTCTATCGTCTTTAGTCCCGATGGTCAAACCTTCATCGGAGGTGATGGCAAAGTTATCAAATTTTGGCATATTGAAACTGGAGAATGTTGGCAAACTCTCTCAGGATTTAGCAGTCAAGTTTGGTCAGTAGCGTTCAGTACCGATGGGCAAATTATTGCCGCCAGCGACAAGCAAAGCTTGCGTTTATGGCAAGTAGGTGAAAAAGATGATGTCGCTGAGTTTCACACTATCCAAAGTTATACAAATTCAGTTTGGTCGGTTGCCATTAGCCAGAATTTAGCACCAGGCGCGATCCCTAATGCCAGCCTAGCGATCGCCTGTGGCGGCGCAAGCGGAACAGTAACTCTGTGGGACATAGAAACCCACCAATGTCTCAAAACCCTCCACCGCCACCAGAAATCAGTTCGCAGCGTAGCATTTAGTCCCAACGGCGAAACCCTAGCTAGCGCAGGGGAAGACAAAACAATTTGGCTTTGGGAAGTAAATACTGGTCGGGTAAAAACGCCCCTTTTGGGACATACAGGTTGCGTTTGGTCAGTAGCCTTTAGTCCCGATGGTAGGATTTTAGCTAGCGGAAGTAGCGATCGCACAATTCGGCTGTGGGATATCAACACCAGCCGCACTCTAAAAATTCTCTCAGACCATGAAAGTTGGGTTTTATCCGTAACCTTTGACCCCAATGGCAAGTTTTTGGCCAGTAGCAGCGCCGACCAAACAATTCGACTTTGGGATATCAACACTGGTGAATGTCTAAAAACCCTGTTCGGACATCAAGGTTTAATTTGGTCAGTCACCTTCGATCGCGATGGGAAAACCCTAGCCAGCGCTAGCGAAGATACCACCATCAAAGTTTGGGATATCGAAACTGGGGAATGCCAGCAAACCTTAGAAGGACATAAGAGTTTAGTGTGGTCGATCGCCTCTAGTCCTGACGGTAAACTACTCGCAAGCACTAGCGCTGACCAAACAGTAAGAATTTGGGACAGCCTTACGGGTCAATGCGTCAAGGTATTAGAGAGTCACGGTAGCAACCTTTGGTCTGTGGCCTTCGCCAAAAACAGTAAAACTCTCGCCAGTGGTAGCAATGATGAAACTGTAAAGGTTTGGGATGTGGAAACGGGAGAATGCTTGGATACGCTGAGGCCCGAAAGGATTTATGAAGGGATGAATATTACCGGAGTTACGGGACTGACAGAAGCTCAAAAGGCGACGTTGAAAGCCTTGGGGGCTAGGGAAGAAGGGGCTAGGGGCTAGGGGCTAGGGAAGAGGGGGAAGATGGGAATAGAATTAGCGAGTTTAGTGAAACTCAGAACGTCTTAGCTGCCAAGAAGGTTGCTATAGAACTTACGCAGGATTCACGTTACACCGCCCAGAAAGGCGGTGACTTTACCACACAGAGGGCGATCGTACTGCGATCGCGTATAATCTCAATTCTTGAAACTAGAACTACAGATAATCACTATTTAAATTTTGCACGATCGTATAATATGAGATTTTATATGTAGTTAGCATTTAAAGAATTGGGATAAGTCCTGAAGTTAATTTAATCATCCCCCCTCTGTCTCTCTCCCCCTGTACCCCTCTCCCCCTCCCCCCCTCCCCCCATTTCCCTTAACTTCTCCTTAAAATCACTATCTTCTCCCCAAAATTCTTTGTGCCATTCAAAAATATAGTTATCGATCTAGCGGTCATAACAAATGAACTGACCAAATTAGTGAACAGTGAAATCATCTACGCAGAAGGCATAAGCAGCCATGAACGAGAATAAAAATTACCTCAAATCGGTAGAAATCCTGATCGTTGATGACTCGCCAGCCAACTTGCGCTTACTTTCTTCATTACTAATACAGCAGGGTTACAACGTTCGCAAAGCTATTAGCGGACAAGCAGCATTAAGAGCCGCAGAAGTAGTAATTCCCGATTTAATCTTATTAGATGCTATCATGCCACACATGGATGGATATGAGGTTTGTCAGCGATTGAAGTCAAATCCAAAAACAGCACAAATACCTGTGATATTCTTGAGTTTTTTGACTGAAAATGAAGAAAGAGTAAAAGCATTTAAATTTGGATGTTGTGATTATATTAATAAACCCTTCAGTTTAGATGAAATCCTGATAAAAATTGAAAAACAACTAAATTTGAAGGCAGCAAGAGAGGAAATTATGCAAATGAATGCTGAATTTAAACAAGAAGCAAAAGAATATCAAATCCAGCTAGAAGTTGCCAATGCCAAACTAAAAATGGCATTGCGCGATCGGCTCACCAACTTGCCAAACCGAGCATCATTTATTGAGTCTCTAGAAACAGCTATAAATCGTGCAAAAATAGATTCAGACTATCGATTTTTCGTGCTATCTCTCGACTGCGATCGCTTTAAAATCATCAATAATTCTCTCGGCTATCACATCGGAGACGAACTGCTAACCGCCGTTGCCCGCCGCTTAGAAGCTGATTTAAGTCCCGATGACATTTTTGCACGGTTAGGAGATGACGAATTCGCTATTTTACTCCCCGATAGACAAGATATCAGCACTGCCACAAAAGTTGCTAGCGAAATCATAAAAAAACTTACTTTTCCCTTTCACTTGCAAGGATATGAAGTATTTGTCAGCGCCAGCATTGGCATTGCTTCAGGCAGCAGAGAATATAGTCAGCCAGAACATATCCTGCGAGATGCCGATAGCGCCTTAAACCGCGCCAAAGAAAAGGGAAAAGCCCGCTATCAAATTTTTGATAGCACTATGCGCGAGAAAGCTTCCCAATTTTTACAGTTAGAAACAGACCTGCGAAAAGCCATCATCAAAAAAGAATTTTGCGTACACTACCAACCAATTATTGACCTTAAAACTGGAAAAATTGCGGGAGTAGAAGCACTGCTGCGTTGGCAGCATCCCACCAGAGGTTTAATTTATCCAGCAGACTTCATTCCCATAGCAGAAGAAACAGGTTTAATTACTCCGATTGGCAATTGGGTATTAGGAGAATCTTGTCGTCAGTTACGCCTATGGCAAATAGCAGGAATTGCCGGAGAGTCCTTCAGCGTCAGCGTCAATTTTTCAGCACACCAATTTGCCCAAGCAGACTTAATTGAGCAAATTGATGCAATTCTCGCCGAAACACAACTTAACCCTCAGTGCTTAAAACTCGAAATTACTGAAAGTGCCATCATAGAAAACACCCAATCGGCTGCACTCATTATCCAACAATTAAGAGCAAGGCAAATTCAGTTAAGCCTCGATGATTTTGGCATGGGATATTCTTCTCTGAGTTATCTCAACTCATTTCCTGTCAATACTCTGAAAGTTGACAAATCCTTTGTGCAACGCTTAGACGGTAATTCAGAAAATTTAGGACTGGTTCCAGCAATTATGTGTATTGCCAGGACAATGGGAATGAACGTAATCGCTGAAGGCATAGAAACGACTCAACAACTAGACCAACTCAGAAATTTAAACTGCCACTTCAGCCAAGGATATTTATTTTCTAGACCTTTGGAGGCGCAAAAAGTAGTAGAGTTGATTGCTTCTGCTCCTCAGTGGTGAAAGATCGAGGTATTTCTATGATGGGGAACTAACGAAAGATTTTTCCTTGAATAACCTACCAAAGTCTTATAAACTTGTACATATAGCGAAGTTGAGGTGCTCGTCAAATAGGTTTAGATAAGTTCTATGAAGCAATGAATAGCCACCATGAACAGCTTACCTAACGATTGTGTCACAGCCTCTATCTTGATTGTAGACGACATGGTGGATAACCTCCGGCTGCTTTCTGATTTGCTGACAGAACAAGGCTATAAAGTTCGAGGCGTATCCAAAGGTACAATGGCTCTCAAGGCAGCGAAGTCATTTTCCCCTGACTTAATTTTGCTGGATATTATGATGCCAGAGATGGATGGCTATGAGGTTTGCCAACACCTGAAAGCTGCGGAAAATACTTGCGATATCCCGATTATTTTTATCAGTGCTTTGAACGATGCGGCAGATCAACTCAAAGCTTTTGCTGTGGGAGGCGTAGATTATATCACAAAACCCTTTCGCATAGAAGAAATTCTTGCCAGAGTTAAGAACCATTTGCGACTGCGCGAGTTGCAAAAAAAACTGGCACAGCAAAATGAGCGCCTGGAGAAGGAAATTTGGGATCGTCAATTATTAGAAGATAAACTTCGCTCTTCAGAGGCGGCAATTCGGGTGTTTTTTGAAGCGATGAATGACATCGTATTACTGATTGACGCTGAGGATTTTAGTATCAAAGTTGCCCCTACAAATTCTACTAGATTTTACCCAGATGATACCGACATTCTCGGTCAAACTATAGAACAATTTTTTGGAGAAAATGCCGAGATTTTTCAGAGTCAAATCCGGTTGGCTTTAGATACACAACAAATTGTTAACTTTGAGTATAGTTTACTAACAAGCCAGGGCGAAGTTTGGTTTATTGCCAGTATTACCCCCACATCAGAAAATACAGTAGCTTGGGTGGGTCGAGATATTAGCGATCGCAAACAGGTAGAAGCAGCGCTGCGCCAAAGTGAAGAAAGATTTAGGAGTTTAGTAGATAATATTCCCGGTGCTATCTACCGCTGCATTTTTAACTCTGATGTCAGAGTGGAATTTTTCAGCGATGCTGTTGAGGAAATAGTTGGCTATCAAGCGAGCGAATTTATTCACGATCGAGTGCGGAGTTGGACAAGTATTGTCCATCCTCAAGATCGAGAAATGGTTAAATTAACCATCCAAAAATCTCTGGAAATTAGACACCCTTTCGTACTAGAATATAGAGTAATTAATGCCAATGGTAGTATCCGCTGGGTTTATGACAAAGGTCAAGGCTGTTTTGCCCAAGACGGGAGTTTATTATGGATAGATGGGGCAATATTTGATATCAGCGATCGCAAACAGCAGGAAGAAACTCTGCAACGCCGAGCTAAAATTGATAGCCTACTTAGTAATATTTCTCGTACTTTTCTAGACCAGGATATCGATACGGCGATTAATTTTACCTTAAGAGTAATGGGGGAATATACAGCTAGCGATCGCAGTTACATCATCCGCTACTCTGAAAGCCAAAATCAAATGAACAATACCTATGAGTGGTGTGCTGAAGGTATTGTACCACTGATTGGCGATTTGCAGGCAGTTTCAACCCAGAGTTTTACTTGGTTTTATCAACAGCTAATCAGTGCCAAAGTAGTTAAAATCCCTCGGCTTTCAGACTTACCCCCTGAAGCTAACGCAGAGAAAGCAGCACTTGAACGCCAATGCGTCCAATCAACCGTTAATGTTGCTTTAATGGAATCAGGCAACTTAGTAGGATTCATTGGTTTAAATACCGTGAAATCTTCCCGAAATTGGAGTTCGGAAGAGATCGGTCTTCTAAAAATAGTAGGAGAAATTGTTGCTATTAGTCTGGCTCGTCATGAAGCCGAAGTTGCCCAGGAAAAAGCGGCAAAAGCTGCCTTTGCTGCTAGCAAATCGAAAAGCGAATTTCTCGCTAATATGAGTCACGAACTCCGCACTCCCCTCACCGCCATTCTTGGTCTTTCTGAAGCCTTACGAGATGAAGTTTTCGGCCCTTTAACTGCCAAACAACACCAAAAACTAGCAACTATTGAGCAGAGCGGTCAACATTTGCTAGAACTGATTAATGATGTTCTCGATTTATCAAAAATTGAATCGGGCAAGATGGAATTGCACTTAAGTAATACTGACATTCAAGGATTATGCGATGCCAGCCTAGCCTTTGTCCGACAACAAGCTCACCAAAAACAAATTAAACTCAGCGCTCACGTTCCTCCCAGAATTGGTAAAGTCAAAATTGATGAACGGCGGATGCGACAACTCCTGATTAATTTACTCAGCAATGCCGTCAAATTTACCCCAGAAAGCGGTGCAGTTTGGATAGAAGTTAAAGGAGATTTAGAACATGAAACTTTGCAGTTTATCGTCGCTGATACAGGCATTGGAATTGCGCCAGAAAACATCGGTAAACTCTTTCAACCTTTTGTGCAAGTAGATAGTTCTTTTACTCGCCGCTATGCAGGTACAGGTTTAGGATTAGCTTTAGTCCGCCAAGTGATAGAATTGCACGGAGGTAGCGTTTCCCTAGAAAGCGAATTAGGTAGCGGCAGCCGTTTTACAGTTTCTCTCCCCTGGAAGCAAGAAGTTAAAAAAAGTGCGGCTCCGATGACGATTGCCGCTCATAAATCTTTGAATATTAATCAAGTTTTGATTGTAGAAGATTCTGCGCCTGCTGCCGAACAAATTGCCCATTACTTAGCAGAACTAGGTATTAACAATTCTGCGATTTATTCCTTGGGAACAGGGATAGTACAAGAAGCGATCCAAATTAACCCAGATGCGATTATTTTAGATTTGCAACTACCAGATCGCTCTGGTTGGGATGTGTTAGCACAACTCAAAGCGGAACCGCGTACCCAGAATATTCCTATTTTGATTGTTTCTGTGGCTGACGAACCTGTACGATCGCCAGCAGCAAGTGTATATGAGTATTTAGTCAAACCTTTTTCCCGGCATCAGTTTCAGTTGGCTTTACGCAAGTTAGCTCCTGCTCCCCAACAGCTTGAAAAAACGGCTATGATGTCAGAATCAAAGTCATTACCTTTGATTTTACTGGCAGAGGACAATGAGGCAAATATCTCTACAATAGTGGAATATTTGGAAGCTGTCGGCTACCGAGTAGCAACTGCCCTTAACGGAGTAGAAGCAATACAGATGGCAAGAGAGTTAAAACCGAATTTAGTGCTAATGGATATCCAGATGCCAGCAATGGATGGTTTAGAAGCAACCCGTCAACTGCGAGCCGATGTAGAATTTGTTCAATTGCCAATTATTGCTCTGACTTCCCTCGCCATGCCTGGAGATAGGGAAAAATGTTTAGAAGTGGGAGTAAATGAGTATCTAGCAAAACCCGTAAGCTTGAAAAAGCTTGTAGAGGCGATCGCCTTTCAGCTCGATCGATGTCAGACTTTAATCCTCTAAAATTAATTCTGGAGTATTGTATATATATGCAAGATAAACAAACTTTGAATAGCGATCGCAAACTGAACTTATTAGTGATCGACGACGAAGAAAGCATATTTGAAGTCATCGAAGGATTGCTCTATCGCGAGGGATATAATTTCACCTATGTAGGTAGCGGCAAAGAAGCCTTAAATCGTATAGATGAGATTCAACCCGATGTCATGTTGTTGGATGTGATGATGCCAGAGATAGACGGGATCGAAACTTGCCAGCTAATTAAATCTAATCACCGGTGGTGTCACATTCCGATTATTATGGTGACAGCACTGAGTTCCAAAGAAGATTTAGCTCGCTCTCTTGAAGCTGGTGCCGATGATTTTTTGTCGAAACCGATTAACAGTATAGAACTAAGAGCTCGCGTTCGCTCAATGTTGCGGATCAAGCTACAGTACGACGCTTTAGCTGCAACACAAAGGCTGAGAACTCTGAATTTATTCAGTGCCTTTGTCAATTAACTGGGTAAACTGCGAACGGATCGAAGTCTGACTACCCCGCGATCGCCCAAATCGGTTAAAGTTAAGAAAATAACCGCAAACATCGTTATTTAAAGGGACAATGGCATCCTCTTCCTCTGTAGCAGTTCGCGAACTCCCCCTATTTCCGCTACCGGAGGTGGTTCTATTCCCCAGTAGACCACTCCCACTGCAAATTTTCGAGTTTCGCTACCGAATTATGATGAATACGATTCTGGAGAGCGATCGCCGTTTTGGGGTACTCATGTGGGACCCCAACCAAAACAAAGTAGCTGCCGTTGGTTGCTGCGCTGAAGTAATTCACTGTCAGCGTCTCCCTGACGATCGCATGAAAATCATGACTTTAGGCCAGCAGCGCTTCCGAGTGATCGAAGCAGTCCGAGAAAAACCCTATTTAGTGGGTTTAGTCGAATGGATAGAAGATTATCCCCCAGAAAAAGACCTTAGACCCCTAGCCAGGGAAGTTGAACAATTGCTACGGGATGTAGTTCGACTATCTGGCAAATTGATGGATCAAGCTATTGAATTACCAGAAGATATTCCTAGTCTACCTACTGAATTATCCCACTGGGTTGCTAGCAATCTTTACGGCGTAGCAACAGAGCAACAAGGTTTATTAGAAATGCAAGATACCGCAGCTAGACTCGAACGCGAGGCGGAAATTTTGACTTCTACTCGCAATCAATTAGCAGCTCGAACAGTCCTTAAAGATACATTGAAATGACATTGTTAAATGCTAATTACTAATTGCTAATTGCTAATTGCTAATTGCTAATTGCTAATTGCTAATTGCTAATTGCTAATTGGGGAAAAAATTTCCCCCTCTCCCAATCTTCCTTCTTCCTTCTTCCTTCTTCCTTCTTCCTTCTTCCTTCTGCTATACTGTAGAATTATCAAAACAGATAAAAATTATGCGCTTTAAAACTTTTACTAATGTTGTCATTTCTTGCCTAATAGGAATTTTAACTTGGCTGTGGGTTCCCCCCGCTTTAGCGTTGACACAAATTAAGCTATCCGACATTTCTTATCACGACTGTCCCCCAGAAATGGCAGAAGGAACAGTCACCAGCGGTTCTAGCATGGCCGCTAACTGCTTTCTAGTAACAGGCAAAGCCTCAAACACCTCTGGCAAAACAGTATTTGATGCCGACATTTTCGGCCGCATCTACGATGCTCAAGGTAATTCCGTCATGCAAAACCGTACTAGAATAGGTTCTATTGAAGAAGTTCCCCCAGGAGTTAGCGATTTTGAAATCCGTATCTCTGTTGCTGCCAATCAACCAACTCCTTTAGAACTCAAGCAATTTAAAGCAACTGGTTTTACAGGTAAAGTGCGGCGCTAAGTGAATCCACCTAATTAAACATAAGATAAGGATGGCTAAAAAGCTGACTGTATAAACATTCTTCCTTCTCTCCTAGATAACTAAA
>NZ_CACA01000317.1:0-56928 GCF_000180455.1 Kamptonema sp. PCC 6506 | reverse complement strand
AAAACTGATTACAATTGCCATTCTCGAAGCACTTTCTTACCGCTTAGGCCGAGACATTCCACTTTCGACTATGATGGGAGAATTACCCACGCCGGGATTTACAACATCTGCTTTAGAGAACTTTCTACCCGAAATACCGCTGACCCATCCCTTGAAAAGCCAACTGGAAAAAGAAGTACTCGACCTGTTAGCAAAAGGGCGCAATCAAGAATCACGTTACGATATTAAAAACTCCCCAGTTGCTACATTTATTATCAAATCCATCGGTTTTGCAGAAATTGAACACCTGTTGAAGAAAGCTAAAGATTTCTTTGCTGGTAATATGCGGTCTGAGGAATTTCTATCTTATTGCGACCCGGATGTAGTCGGGACAATTGCAACTGGAGTAATGAAACTTTTTGAGAGTCGTAAAATAGCTTTAGGTAAAGTTAAATTAACTGAGAAAGCACTTTCCTCGCAATAAGAGAAGGTAAAAAATAAGTTTGCCTCCCTTTATCTCAATTTCGTTGACAACAGAAAACTCCCTACCCACTTCTCAAAATGCAGTCTAGTAAAGAGCAGAGAACAGAAAATCATGACTGCTTTTTCCCTGAAACTAGAATGAATATGTGGTATTTATGTAAAAAGCTAGAGCAGGCGATTCACCTACTCTAGCATTACCCTGTGACCAGTAAACATAGCCAAAAAAAGCTGTAATCCTATACTTCACAGAGGTTGCAGCTTTTTTTGCCCCGTGAATTCTGAATCATCGGTTTGACCTACAACCTAGTGACTCAGAATTGCAGCCAGGGGTTCCCTAGCTTGCTTCAATAGGACTTCACAGGTCGTCGCAGAAACCGAGTTTTTGAGAGAATTTGTGCGCCAAAACGAAGTATTTTCGTCAAAAAACCCGGTTTCTTTAGTTGGGTGCGTAAGTCCTGTTCAAGCAACTTCTATCGCTAACAACAGCCTATCGAGCCCAGGATGTACCCTTCCAAAGGGTAAAAAACAAAACGCTAGAAATCAGGGCTCCCAGAACCCATTTAACAGAATTTTTCAGTAGTACCAAACGCTGGCTTGACTGCACTGTTTTACTTTGGTTCTCTAGCTGTTCCCTCGCCGGATTAATTCTGGAAAGAATTTGCTTTTTGAGCTCATCAGGATTTTCGCTATTTGTCTGTACGCCCAAGCGCGTCAATTCGGTTGCCAGATTTTTTAAATCTTCAGGTGTACCCTTATTTAGCCGCTCTTCAACTTGTTTCAATTGCGACAATTGCTGATTAGCTTGCTGCGTAATTTGCTGACTATTTTGGTTGTTAATTTTCACAGTATTAACAATTCCCAAGGGAATCATCAACAGAAAAAACAGCGACATGAGAATGCACAGCCAAGACAAAAACTTCAATACCAAATCTTCTAAGTCATAGCGGTCATACTCCTCACCAAAAAATATCAGCGCTAGTCCCAACAAAGGAACAGGAACTCGTTCAACCAAAGAGCCTATCGTCTGCAATTCCCAAACCGGGTTGAGAAAATTTGGGGGTGTAAAAGTCGCAATTATATCTAATAACGACAGTATCAATAGACCGTAGCCGACCCAACGAAGTCTATATATAGAAAAAGTTTGTTCCCCTTGAACTCCAGTCATAAAATTGGCACCTTTTGTAATAGAAATAGTTTTTGCCTTAATTTAAGGTGGTGGAAAGCGAGGCTGCCACCACTGATACCAGGAAACCCAAGTAGTTTCTAGGATTTTGTTAGCATCTGTCGGCGTTGTTTTATCTAAAGGAATGGATATTTGAGTCCACAAACAACGCCTGTCTTGAAGACGACTGACCTGACCTAACAGCATAGAAACGATCCGACTCAACTGCAAATCATAAGTATTGCGGTTGTATTTAAACTGCTCGCTCGTGACAGTAGAACCACCACGAGGGTTGATACAGGCACTCAGATATGCTCGATTTTGGTGCTGCAAAAGCCCGTGAAATCCGACCTCTTGATTGCTTACTATTGTTAGTTTACCAGGAGATGACTCAAAAACATTATGGGCTCTAATCAGGTTTTCAACATTGCCAATTGTGTCAACCACATAGCCCATTTTGATCTCCAAGGGGAGACTGTTTTGTTGATAGCGATATATCCTACCTGACTTGCTATCTGAATCCTCACTGATTACTAACGGGGTACTGTCAATCGCCTGCCATTCAGGTAAAGGTACTGACTGCGGGAACTCAAAGGAAGTCGAGCTAAGGTTGCTAGTGGGAGGATAAAAAATTGATTTTCCTGCCACTAAGAAAACGGCTCCCAAGGTGACAGTTAGAAGGGAACTCCTCAAATTTTTCCAGCGAGTAATGGCTATTAACATTTCTGTTCTTCCTTATTTTGGGGTTCTTCTCGCAGGACAAAAAACCAGCAGAATAAACCAAAAATTGCTACAGAAATCATTGAAAAAACCCATGAGCCGTTGCCTTCGTGCCAGTATTTGAAGGCTGCTTGCTGAGAAAAAGCCACGAGTATTGCCATCAAAGCTACCCGCGCTGAATTGACGATAAAGGCAATGATTACAGCTACGATGGGGACGATAATTTTCTGAGATCGCTTAGTCGGAAACATCAATAAGAAAATTAAAGTTAGCCCTAGTAACTGAAGGATAGCATTAATGCCTGAACAACCGTGATACACCTCTACAGAACCAGTAGGTAGCTTCAAAAGAACGCCGTCGCGAATTACGTTAAAGCCAAAGTAATGAAGGAGAAATGCTGAAAATTTAGCCGTGAGCAAAGCTACGTCAACTAAGGCTCCTATTAATCCGGGAGGGATGATTGTATAGCCAAGAATCAGAAGTTCCTGCCAATATTGTTTTAATCCTTTTACCCCAGAAGCGATAAGAGCTAGACTTAAACCCGACAGGAAAGGGGAAACTCTGATGAAAAATTCGTATTGAGAGACGGAGGCACTTTTAATTAGGATTAAAGCGATGAGGGCAATGCCAACAAAACTAGAGAAAATCCCGCTTTCAAAATTAATGCTTTTGTGCCTTTCCCAAATTAAAAATGCCGCTGCCCCCCAAAACAAAAACATTGTCCCTGATAAGTCAACATCGCCGGATCTCGAAGTTAGAGTAAGTTGCAGGGCGATTAAACCGGCTGCTATTCCTAATAGCAAATATTTAGGTTCTTGTAGATACTTCAGCCAGTTGGTTTCAGTCATTTATGCCTCCCGATTGTAGTTATAGCCTCCAAAATGGTTGTTATTAGCTCCTTTCACGCTTTACTGGTAACAGGTAGGGTTTTGTTTGCCCAATCCTGAATACCTGAGATTTTGAGCTGTTATTTACCTGTCAGGTTTAAGTCTCCTTTTTTACGCCGAGTTCTGATTTTTGTTACAAAATTTGACCTCAGTAACGCCGCCTTCTAAGCGGTTAAGGATATCCCCTAGAAAGCCGCGTTACTGAATATCTGGCCTCACTATCTTGGCGGTTACGATATATGGCAGTTTTAAATGTAGTAGGTACTGCTTTTAATCAGGCATTGGCAATTAGCCATTAGCCATTAGCCATTAGCCATTAGCCATTAGCAATCAGCCATTAGCCATTAGCAATCAGCCATTAGCCATTAGCCATTAGCCATTAGCCTACGATCGCGCCACTAAAAACTGCTATCTTTGTCTGATAGCAATAATTAATAGTATTCCCCTGTTGTGGAAATCTCGTAGACGAGCGATCGCACCCTTAAAAACAACAGCTTGTCCTTGAGTTCGGTAACTCTTTAACTGAGGGACTACATTCAAATTATCAGCCAGAATCACTCGATAATTCTACCCTTTGGATTAAGCTTCATTAAATCTTAATAAACTTGACAAATTAGAGAAAGGATGATAATAGAGAAGCAGATGATTATTTCTTCTTCTCTAAGCGTAAACCTGGCGATAATAAGCTTGATATTCCTCAGATAATAGCGGTTCCCACCAATCGCGATGAGCCAAATACCACTCTACAGTTAGCCTTAACCCTTCTTTAACTGTTACTGAAGGACTCCAGCCTAATTCTTCTTTAATTTTGGTGGCATCAATAGCATAGCGGCGATCGTGTCCGGGTCTATCTTTGACAAAAGTAATCAACTGTTCGCAGGGACGCGCTGGTAAATCACTCGCCAATTCATCCATTAATTGGCATAGCATCCTTACTAAATCAAGATTTTTTACTTCATTATTGCCACCAATATTATAAGTTTCCCCAGGTTTTCCCCGATGAATCGCACAATCCAAAGCGCGGCAGTGATCGATAACATAAAGCCAATCTCGCACATTCTGCCCATCTCCATAAACAGGTAGGGGCTTACCTAAAAGCATATTAATGCACATCAGGGGAATTAGCTTTTCTGGGAAATGGTAAGGGCCGTAATTATTTGAGCAATTCGTGATGATTGTGGGTACACCGTAGGTGTGAAAATAGGCTCTAGCGAGGTGATCGCTACCAGCTTTCGAGGCTGAGTAGGGACTATTGGGAGAATATGGTGTCGTTTCTGTAAAGGGTGGATCTTCTGGGTTGAGACTGCCGTAAACTTCATCAGTAGAAACGTGAAGAAAGACTCCCTGCGGCTTGTGAGGTGCGATGGAGAGACTTTGCCAATGGTGACGGAAAGCTTCTAAAAGGGTAAATGTGCCGACTACATTGGTGTGAACAAAGGCTGCTGGCCCTAAAATGGAGCGATCGACATGAGATTCAGCCGCAAAGTGGGCAACAGTATCGATGTTTTCTGTTTGCAGTAACGTATCTACCAAAGCGCGATCGCCAATATCGCCGACAACCAACCGAAAATTCTCGCCACCCTCCAAACTTGCTAAAGTTTGGCGATTGCCCGCATAAGTTAAAGCATCTAAGACTACTACTCTGTCATCAGGATAACTGCTGCACCAATGATGGACAAAATTCGAGCCAATAAACCCTGCCCCACCTGTAATTAATATCCGGCGTGGCGATCGCAATTTACCTTCGTTCCAACTGTCTGTCATATATAGTTAGGGGTTAGGGGCTAGGGGCTAGGGGCTAGGGAAGAAGAAAAGAAGGGAATAAGAATCAGCGGGCTTCAGCAATGAGCGAGTCTCTTAAAGGCCTTGGCGGTTGTTATATATAGATAGGATATCAGCGCGAATGCTTCGCCCCTACAAAAACTAATTTACTGCGCGGCTACTCAGTAACATCTCAATCTTCCCCAACAGACGGGGAAACTCCACCGGCTTAGTATCATAGTCATCGCAGCCAGCAGCCAAACACTTCTCCCTGTCCCCCGCCATCGCATGAGCTGTCAGGGCAATCACAGGAATAGTATTAGTTTCCGGCGTTGCCTTAATTTGCTGCGTTGCTTGCCATCCATCCAACACCGGCAGACTCATATCCATCAGAATCAAGTCCGGCACCTTCGAGCGAGCCATCTCCACTCCCTCAGCACCATCAACCGCAATTAACACCTCATGTCCTTTGCGAGCCAAGCGCCTAGAGAGCATATCCCTATTCATTTCATTATCTTCAACCAGCAGAATCTTAGCCATTAGTTTCCTCCTTCCTGGGCGTGCCCTGCCTGCGGCCAAGGCTGGCATTTATTAGAGCGCGAACATCCCGCAGGAGAGCATCTCGACTGTAAACTCCTTTCTGTAGGATCTGCTCCACGTAACCATTAAGGTGCAGGCGTTCTCCAGGCGTGAGGTCTTTAGCGGTGATGACGATGATTGGTATCGGGTCGTCACTTGCCGAGTTCTGAATTTCAGAAATAAACTGAAAACCATCCATTTCCGGCAGCATTAAATCGAGCAGGATCAGGTTCGGCGGCGCAAGAGCTAGCTGCTTAAGGGCAGCGCGGCCGCTGTCGGCTTCCGCCACTAGCCAGCCTTCTTTTTCCAGTATGCGCCGCAGCATTTCGCGGGTGGCAAGATCGTCTTCCACAATCAGAATTTGACCAGTTAAACTGCCGCTGGTAAAGTTTAGGTCGCGTCGGTATTTGCTCAAAAGATGAGCGAGGCGCTTGCCATCTACTGGCTTGGTGAGGTAATCCGATGCACCCAAGGCAAATCCCAGGCTTTTGTTGCCAACAAACGATAGCAGGATGACGGGAATATCGGCAAGATCGGGGTCAGCTTTGAGGGCTGCTAGCACCGCCCAGCCGTCCATTCCTGGCATCATCACATCCAGAGTAATTGCGTCTGGGCGCAGTTCTTTGGCTCGGCGTAATGCTTCGGTACCGGTGGCGGCGGCTTCGATCCGCAGTCCTTCACGAGTGAGCGATCGCTCGATCAGATCGCGAGCGATTTGGTCGTCGTCAACTACTAGCACTGTGCCAGAAGTAATCGGAGTTGGGGGCCGGTCGCTGGTTTCTGGTTCTGGGTTTTCGGCAAGGCGATCGCTAAATTCGCTGGGTAATACCACAGTAAAGACTGTACCCTCTCCCAATGCACTTTCTACGGCGATGTCGCCACCCATCATTTGGCAAAATCGTTGGCTAATAGCTAAGCCCAAACCAGTACCACCGTATTTGCGGGTGGTAGAAGCATCTCCTTGAGTAAAGGGTTGAAACAACTGCTTCAACTGTTGTGGATTCATGCCAATTCCTGTGTCAGCAACCCGAAAAATTAAAGAATCACAATCGTAAATTAAAAATTGCGAAAGTATATCTGGGTTTTGTAGAAGTCCTAGCAATGTCCCCTGACTTTGTTCGGGTATAAAATTGACCTCTGGGCTGGTCAATTTTTCATGTTTAACTCTTTCAACAGTAAGCGTAATCGTACCCTCCTGAGTGAACTTGGCGGCGTTGCTGAGCAGATTTAAAAGTATCTGCCGCATTTTAGTCACGTCCGCATACATAGTGCCGGTGCTGTTAGGGCATAATACTTTCAGAGTATTGCCGTTTTTCTCGACTAGGGGTTGGGCGGTGGCGACCACCCCATCAATTAAGGCAGGGATGTCAAAGTTTTCTAGGTAGACATCCATTCGCCCTGCTTCAATTTTAGAGATGTCTAGGATATCGTTGATCAAAGAGAGTAAATGTTTACCTGCGGTACGGATTTTATCAAGATCGGGGATGAAATCTTTGACTGCTAAATCTTCGGCTTCTTCAGCAAGCATTTCACTGTAACCGATGATCGCGTTCAAAGGCGTTCGCAGTTCGTGACTCATATTGGCGAGAAACGTACTTTTGGCACGGTTGGCGGATTCTGCGGCTTCTAAGGCTAATTGGCAGGATACTTCTGCTTTTTTGCGATCGCTAATATCTTCAACAGTGCCTTCGTAACAGGAGATCGCACCCCCCGATGCCCGAACTGCACGCGCGTTCTCGGAAATCCAAATAATACTACCGTCTCGGCGGTATACTTCTGACTCAAATCTCAAGATTTCATTCTGCGTCTCCATCGCTGCTAGAAATTCCTGGCGACGGTTTGGGTCTACATAAAGTTGGCTGCCAATATCTGTCAGTTGTGCCAGCATTTCTTCGGGGTTGCTGTAGCCGTAAATGTGGGCTAGGGCAGGATTGGCGCTGATGTATCGCCCATCGGCGGTACTTTGAAATATGCCTTCTACTGCGTTTTCAAAGATGCTGCGGTATTTAATTTCTGCTTGCCTTAGAGCTTCTTCTGCCCGCTTGCGCTCTAAGGCATTTGCCAGCATTTCTCCTACCATTTTAAATAGGGTTAATATTTCTGGCGATCGCGTTTTTGGGGATGGTTGGGCCTCGAATCCCAGGAACCCTACCAGTTCTTTACTACAGACTAAGGGAATAATAATTACCGATTGCATTTTTTCTGTAGCACTGTCCCAGGGAGGAGCAGAAAAAGTCTCTTCCCGATCGCGATCGCGCAGACAAGCAACTTCCGCTAAAATATTAGTCGGTTGGTTCTCTAGTTCGGGAATGTAAACATTTTCAAATCGATCGAGTTGTTCTACGATCCAGGGAATTTGCGATCGCCTCACTGTTTTGAGTCTGCCCTCTTGGTTCTCAATCCCCGCCGCGCACCATTCACACACATTTTCCAGTTGACTGCCATCATCAACAAATAGATATATATAACTGCGATCGACAGCACTTAATCTGCCAATCTCTTCCAGCGCTTGGTGAATGCCCAAATCTATCTCCTCTGGAGATAAACTAATAAAGTGGGTTGACAAATTAGTAATTAGCTGCTCAAATTGAATCCGATATTCCAGGTCTTTTTCTACTTGTTTGCGCTCAGTTACATCCCGAAATATCCATACCCGACCGACAATTTTTTTCCCGACTTGGGAAGGGTGAGAACTTACCTCTAAAATTCTCCCATCTTTAAATTCTAACAAATTGTTAATCTGTGCATCCGGCTCAGCCGACAATTTGATTGCAGTTTTGAGAAAAGCTTGGGGATATTTCAACTGGCGGATCACGAACGGGAGAGCTGTGGGCGGGCCATTGCCAGGTTGGGCTAAAAGCATGGCATTATCAACTAAACCCCACATTTCCACAAACTTTTGATTAAAATTACTAACTTTTCCCTGGCGATCTAGTGCGAGAATACCCGCATCTGTGGATTCAAATACTGCTTGTAACATCGAGAGCGATCGCTCTAACTCTCCCATCAAACGCTGGCGCTCTGCAATATCAAAAAACACTAAAACACCACTACCGTCTCCGCCTACAATCGGATTAAAAAAATAACAAACTGATAAAATCGTCCCATCCTGACAGAGGAACTTACCATCTGAGTTGCTGCAAGCCTGACCGATAGCGATCGCTTCCCTAAGAGATAATTGACTTTTCCGCGCCTTAATCTCACTCTCAGAGGCTCCTTCGTGTTTGTTTCCCCCTTCCCCTTGTACCCTCGTCCCCGCTTTCCCCAGCGTGACACCAATTCGAGCCAACAGAGGCGCACCCGCCAATTCTGAAAACCCCCACCCCAGTAAGCGTTCCCCTTCAGGGTTAATATAGAGCACATAGCCCCTAGTATCTAAAGTACAAAGTCCCACGCCTAAACTATCCAGTACCGCCGACAGTCCATCCACTTCCCACAAGCCAGAGGCTTCATAGTCCAGAGCCTCCGCCTCTGCATCGAGCGGTTTGGCATCAATTAACTCCTGTTCTTGACGGCTATAGCGATCGTTCACCTGCTCTAGAAATTGCTGCCACTGCTGTGCACCCAGAGGCGGGGACTCTAGGCTCAGGCCGAGCTCTTGAAGTTGGCGCTTGAGGTGAGGGTGCATAATTTATAGTTACGCTATATTTATTAATTTATTAGTTGTCAACTCATTTCTAGTTTTTAGAGGATAGTCCACATTGTCGGGAAAGAACAGGGTGAAAGTAGAGCCAACACCTACCTCACTTTCAACTATAATTTCATCCCCCATCATTTTACAGAACTGTTGGCTGATAGCTAGTCCCAGAACAGTAATTCCATACTTGCGGGTAGTAGAAGCGTCAGCTTGGGGAATGCTTGAAATATATGCTGGAATTGGTTATTAGCCATACCAATTCCAGATCGCGGACTTGAAAAATTATCAAGTTAGAGATGTAAGATGCGGAAATTTTGAGATAGTGGTGTTGGACTCCCAAGTCTTGGTAGTTGTGAGATGGCAGCGTTGCACTCGTAATGCTTCCCGGTTGAGACTGGAAAGAGCTTGGAGAAATTCCTTCAGTTTCCTTTGTTCCTGACAAAGTTAAACTTTCCGGGTAGGCTACGTCAAGGCGGTTTTGAGTGGGAAGAGGAAGCAAATTTCCCCCATCTCCCCGATTTCGCCGTCTTCCTATCTCCCCATCTCCCTGCTTTCTACTCCCTGAGAGCGTAATCGTACCTTCCTTACTAAATTTGGCAGCATTACTAAGCAAGTTTAGTAGCACTTGCCGCACTTTAGCTAACTCTAACTCTTGTTGTATGCGCTTGCGCTCGGTGATGTCTCGGATCGTGCTTTGGGTGGCGAGTTGACCTTGATAGGTGATGCGAATCGCGATCGGGTCGTAGTAATTTAAAAGCCCATAGCTAAATTTAAGTACGTCCTGGTTGAGAGTTTTATCCCACTCTCTAAGGTAAAGCAAGTTGCGCGTAAATGTCTGATCTTCTTTAAAATTAACTGCCAGGAGTTTCAAAAATATACAAGTTAAAATCAATACAAATCCGGCAGTAAACATTATTTGCTGCGGTCTGGTAAATTTAGTAAAGATATGATTGCAGAGGCGAACGAATAATAAACTCATAGAGATGCCTCTGAATCACCCATAGATGTTGATATTTGGTCTAGAGTAGCCGGTAGCCACATAGTAAAAGTGGAACCTTTATCTAACTCACTGTTAACACTAATATCTCCCCCCATCATCTGGCATAATTTTTTGGTAATCGTTAGCCCTAAGCCAGTACCGCCATATTTTTTAGTAGTTGAAGAATCTGCTTGCGTGAAAGGATCGAACACTCTTTCTAACTGTTCTGGGCTCATGCCAATTCCAGTATCGCTGACAGTAAAGACGATCCATTCTGTCAATTTGGGAGAGATACCTTCAGTTTGCTTCGTTACTCGCAAGCCTTCCTCCTTTCCCAAGCTGCGGGGTTTGGAGAGATTGCTTCCTTCCTCCCACAACTGCGGGGTTTGCAAAGATTGCTTCGTTCCTCCCAAAGCTTCGCCATGCTTAAGTGTGGAGTTAGAAGAAGAAATTCTCCTGCGTACCCCATCTTCCCCATCTCCTCCTCTCCGCATCTCCCCTGCTTCGCGGGTGACTCTCAGAGAGATCTCCCCAGATTTAGTAAACTTAGAAGCGTTGCTGAGGAGGTTAAGCAAGGATTGGCGAACTTTGGTCAAGTCTGAGTGGAGGTCGCCGATATCTTCAGCACAATTGATATTAAAGATATTGGAATTTTTGTCAGCGAGGGGTTTGACAGTTGCTACCACTTCCTGAATGAGCATAGGGATGCTGAAGGTTTCCCACTCTAGGCTCATTTTGCCTGCTTCTATTTTTGAGAAGTCGAGAATATCTTTAATAATTGCTAATAAATGTTTGCCTGCATTGTTAACTCTTAAAAGGTCGTCGGCGAATTCTTCTAAACCTTGTTCTTCGGCATCTTCTCGCATCAATTCGCTGTAACCAATGATGGCATTTAGAGGAGTTCGCAATTCGTGGCTCATATTGGCGAGAAACTCGCTTTTAGCACGGTTGGCGGCTTCAGCGGCTTCTTTGCCTTTGCGAAATTCATCGGCGCGTTTGCGTTCGGTGATGTCGCTTGCCATAATTAAGACGCACTGTTGTCTGCCGATGTAGATGGGTTCTACTGAGAGTAGCCAGTCCCGAATTTCGCCCGATTTTGTGTAAACGTTAACTTCCCAGTTTCTAGCGGAGTTTTGTTGTTGCAATTGTTGGGCGATGCTGTCGCGGTCTTCGGCATTGACCCACATTCGTAACTCCGTCCATGTACGACCGATGAATTCTTCGCGATGCCAGCCTAGTTGTCGCAGGAAACTGTCGTTAGCATCTACAAAACATCCGTCTTTGAGAGTGCTGATGCTGATGCCGACGGGACTGGAGTAAAAGGCTTTAGAAAATCTTTCTTCGCTCGATCGCAAGGCGGCTTCTGCTAGTTTTTGGTCGGTGATATCTTGGATGGTGCTGGCAATTCGGGCGCTGGTAACGGCGGCTTGTTCGCAGACTGTGCGATCGCTCCCGTCGGGCAGAATTAGTCGGTAGTCTATTCTATAAGCCTTTTTCTCGTAGATGGCGAGGTCGATCGATTGCCTGACTAATTCTCGATCGTCGGGGTGAACGTACTGTAAAAATTTCTCTTGGCTGGGTTTAAAAGCTCCAGGCTGTTGTCCAATAATCCGGTAAATTTCGTCTGACCACCGCAATTGGCCTGCTGTGATGTCTAAATCCCAGTTACCTAATTGGGCGATGCGTTGGGCGTTGGCGAGGCTGGCTTCATTGGCTCGCAGGGAGGCTTCTGCTTGTTGGCGTTCGGCAACGGTGGCGGCTAAAACGAGGGCGGTGAGGGCGATGACGGTGATGAAGGCTTGTAGGGATAAAATTGCCTGGGGTGTGCTGTTAGCGTGTTTGAGAAAGGGGCCAGAACCCCGGGCGATGCCCCAAATGGCAAAGGAGGAGAGGATCAGGTTGGCGATCGCGGTACTGCATTGACCAAAGCGGAAGGCTGCCCAAACTACTAGGGGAAAGGGTAGGTATTCTAGGGGATAGCGAGCGTAGGCGGCTCTGGTTCGGGAACAGAAGACGAGCCAGCAAATTGCTACTAGCACTAAAAACCAGATAACAGCTTCAACAGTGTGTCTGGGTTTTTGCGGGAGTTCGGGCCATTTCTGCCAAGTTAAGAGGACGGGGGCCACGAGTAAAATTCCCATTGCGTCTCCTAACCACCATGTCCCCCAAGTGCCGGCAAAATCGCTCCAATTAGATAAACCTAATAGACATTCGTTTAAAGTCCCGATACTGGAGTTGACGATCGCGGAGCCGAAGGAACCTAAGATCGCGAGTCCCAAAACGTCTCTGAGGCGATCGAGCTTAACTGAGAAACCGATATGGTGCAGCATGGCCACCCCAAACAGGGGTTGCAAGGTTCTACCGGTGGCTGATATTAATGCTGCTATCAAGTATCCGGGTTGCTCGGAAAGAGTGAATAGAAAGCCGCCGATTGCTACTCCCGGCCACAAGGAAGGCCCAAATAGCAGCAGTGCGGCCTGAGCAACTCCCGCCGCCGGCCACATGGGTGACACTTCTGAACTCAGCATCAGGCTGGAGATTGCAAATTTGGCAGCCAAAAAGTAGAGAGCGGCGATCGCGGCTACTGTTAGGAGGTATCGCCCAGTTTGTCCTTTAATAAAGTTAAGGAACTTTGTCTCCATTGGGATTTGCAGGAGGGGTAGGTCGTGGATGGGGCATCAAGAGCTGCGAGCCGCCCTGACAGCAGGGAAAAAATGCTTCTATAGCTGATGGTAGGCGATCTGTGGCCGATCGGGTAAGAACCGAAGGAAGAAGGAAGAGGGAAGAAGGAAGAAGGAAGAAGGAAGAAGCGCCCCCTTGAAACCCATCGCCAAAGTTTTGATTACAGTTACACAGTTAACAGTTAACAGTTAACAGTCTACCTATTGAAAATTAAGTCTAAACGCTTTTGAGAGTCCTTGAGGGCATCTTCCGGGCGGCGGCCTAAAAGGGTTGCTTCTATGGCACGACCTAAATTTTCGGACAGTCGAGAGTAACCGGAAATAATGGGTCGCGATCGCGCTGATTTCATCTGTTCTAGGAAAACTCGCAAAACTGGGTTGCGATCGACAAATGCCTGGTAGGTCTGACTTTCTCTTGATTTGAGATTAATTGGCAGATATCCAGTCCCTAAAGCCCAAGCTGTTTGGAATTCTTCACTTAGAACATACTCTAAAAATTCCCAGGCTGCTTGTTCTCTTTGAGGTGACGTTTTCATTAAATATAGGTTTTCTCCTCCCGTGACGGCCGCTGGGCGTTTGAGGATTGGTATCGGCAAAACGCCGTAATCTATGCCGCTTTGCTGCAATTGTAATAACGTCCAAGGCCCAGTAATTTGCATGGCAACTTTGCCGGCGATGAAACTATCGAGTTCGTAACCTCTCTCTGGGGCGGAAAGTGTTGCCGATCCATCTTTGAGGATATTTTGCCACAATTGCAAGGCCGCGATCGCACCAGGATTATCTATACTAGGAATTGCTAATTGGGTATTATCTACTTGTGTTCCCAGTTCTAATTTCCGATTAACAAATTCACCGCCAGCACTGAACATGAAGGGCAACCAAGTAAAAACTACCCATTCTCCTTTGCCTAGCGATAGCATCAGGCCGTATCGATCTTTACGCCCATCTTTATTTCGATCTTGAGTAAGAGTTTTGGCTGCAATTCTAAACTCTTCCCAAGTTTCAGGCAATTTTTTGATACCTGCTTGTTTAAATAAGCTAGGACGATAAAAAATAGCAGTATTGTTAGTACCCAATGGAATTGACCAAGTGTGGCCGTCGAGTTCCATTGACTCAAATAAAGCTGGATCGATTTCTACTTTCAGGGGAGATTTATCTAACCATTCTTCTAAAGGTCTAATTGCTTCTAATTCTACTAGCTGACCTGCAATTGTGGGATTGTACCAGAGTAAATCTGGTGGTGTATTTCCCACTACTGAGGTTAAGATTTTTGGCATCTGTTGGTCTGGTTGACCAACATAGAAGGCTTCGATTTTGATTTTGGGGTGAGTTTGATTAAATTTGTTTACGAGAGATTGAAATATGTCGCGATTTGGCGGCGGGTTGATGCCATGCCACAGGGTAAGATAAATAGGGTCGCTGTTTTTAGATTGGGAATTTGGATAATTTTGACAACCGCCTAAAATCAGTAAAGCGAGCGTCAAGATAATGGAAGAGATTAGTTTCCCTTGTCTTCGCCAGCGGCGAATGATTCGAGATTTAATTGTGCCAACAAATTGAGATAAAATCATTGTAAATCTTATTAGTCCGCGTAGGCGGACTTTGTTTGTCTAGCCGCGATTTCAATCGCCAGGATATTTTTAAAATTTGTAGTAAGGTGGGTGCTGCCATAATTTATATCTTACATTATATCTTACATTAAAAAATGTATTTTCCAAGCACCACCTACCCTACAACTTAAATCTGGTAGCATCTAAGAAATCTGCTGAGAGTTGATTTATCCGTCCTTCCTCTTGATTTTGAAATAGAACTGTAAAAGCACCTGCTCCTAGTCTATCTTGCGGCCACATCCGATAGCAATGTAAAGTTGTTAAATGAGATTGATGAGCTGCCAAATCAGGAACTTCAACTGGCTGAAATTGGGGAAACTTAGCGATAAACCATTCTGTGACTTGTTCATTTTCTGCGGGTGAGTAAGTACAAGTCATATAGGCGAGATATCCTTGCGGTGCTACTATTTTAGCCGAGTTCGCTAAAATTCTTTTTTGACGATTGGCATTACTATTTATGGTTACTGGATGGAAGCATCCGGGGGCTTTTTCTCCTTTAGCAAGTAATGATTGACCCGTACATGGGGCATCTACTATTACTAGGTTAGCAGTTTGAGGTATGATTTCTGCTAATTTTTCTGAATCGGCACTGGTGACAACGGATTGGCTAATTTGGCAACGCTTGAGGTTAGAGATTAACATTCCGATGCGTTTGCCAATAACTTCGTTAGATATGAGTAATTCTGGGTGTAATATTTTCCAAGCAAAGATACTTTTACCTCCCGGTGCAGCGCACATATCTAAGATTAGTTTAATTGGTTGAGATATAGTTAATAATAGGGAGGCGGCGAAGATTGAAGAAAAGTCAAGACAGTAGTAATGTCCGCTTTCATGAAGTTGATGTTTTCCTGGTTTGGTATTGATGGCAAGTCTATCTACAAATTCGGGTTGCCAAGTTGTGGGAGTTTCAACAGTAAAAGGGTGGATTATTGGTTTTGATTCTAGCCAAAGTATGCAGGGATTAAAGGGTTGAGGATTGACTATTGCTTGGATAAATCTTTCTTGTTCTGTGGTGTCGGTAAATAGGTTACGGGTGAGTTTTAGTAAGAGGTTAGAAGGTTTTTCCATATTTAAGAAGGTACGATCGTCTGTTAGAGATTTAAACTATTACTCTTAGAGGCAATCATTTTATCCTATCGCTATGAAACTACTCAATGGTAGGCAAGCTGAGATTTCCCTGCAAAAGCCAAACGGTTACTGTCTCAACCTAGAACATCTTAGAGGCAAGAATAAATAGGAATTACGCACCCAACTAAAGAAACCGGGTTTTTTGACGAAAATACTTCGTTTTTACCCAAAGATTCTCTCAAAAACCCGGTTTCTGGAGCCCCATGTGTAAGTCCTACTTAAGCTGAAGCCGCCAGGGGTTAAAACCCCTGTCTAATAAATGGTTAAAACCCCTGGCGGGTTTCAGAGTGAAGCAATCGCAGGGCCTAGAGATTGCTTCGCAGAACTCCCAATGACATTCTCATCCCATTAACATCATAGATGACTGTCAATCTTCTCAGCTCCCCCCTTCGCCGGCCCCACTGGCCCCGTACCAAAAAGTACCACCCCATTATCAATAGCCACCAAATTAATTTTCAGCGGCCCAGCCGTATAAGTCACATCAGCCGCGATCGCCTGCACATCCAAAGGCTGATCGTACTGCTGTAATTGCTCAATAAAAGCTAACAAAGTTTCAATCTTATCATCAGCAATTTGCACTCGCCCCCCAACAATCCCCATAAAATTAGCACGAAAATTGCAAGCATCGATCAACTTTTCCAGCTTTTTCCGCACATCTTCATCCGTCAAATTTGAGGGATTAATCGTAGTTCCCGCCACCACATCTCCCTCACGAAACACAACACGATTGATCTCCGCCTCCGCAAAAACCTGAATCCGTTTTTCACCCTGAAGATAATTCGCAGCCGCCAAAATTCGCACCACATAATCTTGACCATCCTTAATCTGAACCATCAACTGCTCAACCTCAGCCTTCGTAATATCAATTACCTGCTCATTGCCATTCGGTTTGCCAGGTTGAATCAACCGCACAGTCGCTCGATTAGCCTCCTGCAACAAGCGATCTACGGCTTGCTGGGCTACAGGTGGTTCCAGAATCCGCACCACGCCAGCGGCTAAAATTTGCCCCCGCCGAATCGCCACAGTACCGCTGCGAATTGCCTGAAAATCCCTCTCTAAAATTTGCACTTGCTGCTGCAAATAGGCTTGCTGATCCTCCAAAGAAGCTTGTTCTTCTCCCAACTTTTTCAACAGCGCTTCCCGTTCCGCAATTACCAAATCTCGCTCCGCAATCGCCTGTTCCCGTTCCTGCAAAAAGCGATCGCGCTGAGCAATTTCTGCATTACGCTCAGCAATATCGCGATCGCGCTGAGCAATATTCCGATCCTGTTGAGCAATAGCGCGATCGCGCTGAGCAATATCCTTCTCCCGCTGAGCAATATCGCGATCGCGCTGAGCAATTTGGGCCTTAACCCGTTCTCCCTGTTCCCTCAATTCTTCCTGTTCCGCTTGCAACTGAGCGATCTCCGCCCCCAGAGCCCTCTTTTGTTTAGAAACAGTTTTTAACTGACTCTGAGTTTGATTTAACTGCGACTCAGTGCGCGTCCTCGCAGCCTCCACCCTACTCAATTGTTCCTGAGTGCGGGATTTCGCATCCTCCACCCGATTCAGTTGAGTTCTCAGCGAATTTAACTTAGCCTCAGTCTCAGCTTGCTCAGCATTCGCCGCCTCCAAAGAACGATTAATCTCATCCAAACTCGCCCTTGCTTGTGCTTGAGCCTCCCTAGCCTTAGCCAGCTCAGCTTCCACTTGATTTTTAGCCTGCGTCGTTTGGTTGAGCTCCTTACGAGCAGTATTCAGCCGCTTCTGAATCTCATCAATTCCAAACACACCCGTTCGCAAAGGCTTACTCGCCGCGAACAAAATCCCCAGAGTAGTCCCCGACAAAATACTACCAGTCAGAACCGTAACCAAAACAGCCGTATTCCGGGGGCGGAGTTTGAAAAGACTAAGCCTAGCCTTACCAACTTTCGTACCTAAGCGATCGCTCAGGGTAGCGATCGCGCCCCCCAAAATTAGCATTACAATTACCAGGATATATCCGGCAGTCATCGAACCCTTAGATGAAGGAAGACCCAACTCTGAATAGATAAGCTATCGATTGATTCTAGAGAGCAGAAGTTCAGCCCTTCCTCCTTCTAATTTAAGTGAATTGCTGGCTTAGGGCTACCGGATTATGAACCGTGATCTTTTTCTTATGGATCGAGATCATTTTCTCTTGCCTGAGATCCCCAAGCAAACGAGTCACAGTCACCCGCGTCGAACCAATCGCCTCCGCGATCGCCTGGTGAGACAACTTCAAATCGATCGTAATCCCCTCCGCCCCCGGAACGCCAAAATCCCGGCACAGAATCAACAGGAAACTGACCAACCTCGATCCCATATCCCGGTGAGCCAGCGTCTCAATCATCATCTCAGTTTGCAAAATCCGCGAGGACAACCCCCGCAACATCACCATCGACAGTTCTGGATCGTCCTTAAGAGCCTTCTCCACCTGTTCAATGGGCACCGAGAGCAATTCCACCGGCGTAAAAGCCACCGCGTGGTAAAACCTGTCAGAACGATGTCCCGTAATCAGAGACAACACCCCAAACACACTATTTTCCCGTAGTAGAGCTACGGTAATTTCTTCCCCCGCCTCATAAACCCTAGAGAGCTTAACGGCACCTTTAATGAGAACATAGACGCGCTCAGCCGGGTCTCCAGGGAAAAATATAGTCTTCCCCCGTTCAAAGCTTTCGACAACGGGGGGAAACGCTCCGCCGCTAATTTGGCGGAACACGGCTGCTAGCGGTCTATCATGAGTCACGACTAGATCCTTTGTACTAACCAATGCAATTGATACTCACCCGAATCATCTTTCACTGACAGGATTTATCCTGCCCTTACCTTTTCTCCCCAAGCTGGACGCAAAGGGTGTTCAGGATATTTTGTTATAAAACGAAAGTTCCTTTGGACTCTCAGACATTATGTTCATAAAAAAGTTCGGTAAGTGGGAAACTCAGTGGCTTGAGCCCTGAGAGGGAAACGACGCGAATGATTTTAATTTAATATTAAATTAAACAAAACTTGTAATAACTTACACTTATCGGCTGTAATTTCACAAGAGACAAAGGTAACGAAGGTCTACCAGGCGATCGCGATCGCCATCGGGCGATCGCCTTCAGGTCAGCAGCCCAGAACTCAGTAACCTTGGATCGCGATCGCGAAACCTGTAACTGGAGTTAACAGAGGCAAACCACTTTTGATCATCGTACCAATTGCTTATAGAATATACTACTATGCTAAATTTGACTGGAAAAAACGCTCTTGTAACTGGCATTGCCAACAATCGCTCGATTGCTTGGGGCATTGCCCAGCAGCTCCACAAAGCTGGGGCTAATCTTGGGATCACTTATCTAGCGGACGAAAAGGGCCGACACGAAAGAAAAGTGGCGGAACTCGTAGAACCGCTCAATCCCAGTCTCTATCTACCTTGCAATGTCCAAGACGACAACGAAATCAAGTCTACTTTTGAGACAATCCGCGACAAATGGGGAAAATTAGACATCCTCATCCACTGTCTAGCCTTTGCTGGCAAGGATGAACTCTCAGGCGACTTCAGCAATACTTCCCGCAAAGGTTTCACTCAAGCTTTGGAAATTAGCGCTTACTCCCTAGTGCAGATGAGTGCGGCTGCTAAACCTCTAATGACTGAGGGTGGTAGTATTCTCACTCTGACTTATTTGGGGGGAGTGCGAGTAATACCAAACTATAATGTTATGGGTATTGCTAAGGCGGCATTAGAAATGAATGTCCGTTATTTGGCCGCTGAACTTGGCCCCCAAAATATTCGGGTGAATGCAATTTCTTCAGGCCCCATTCGCACTCTAGCTTCCTCCGCAGTTGGTGGCATTTTAGACATGATTCACCACGTAGAAGAAGTTGCCCCCTTGCGGCGAACTGTGACTCAAGTAGAAGTAGGAAATACAGCAGCTTTCCTATGCAGCGACTTGGCTAGCGGGATCACGGGTCAGATTTTATACGTGGACGCTGGTTACGAAATTATGGGAATGTAGTTAATTGTTAGTAGTTAATTGTTAACGGTTAACGGTTAACTGTTAACGGTTAACTGTTAACGGTTAACTACATTTGTGAATGATTATGCTTTAGTTAAAAGTAAGTAAAAATTTAAAATTTACAGGACTTACACACCAACAACTAACAACTAACAATTAACAACTAACAACTAACAACTAACAATTAACAATTATGCAAATTAGCGATCGCTCTTCTCTTCCTCCTGCCAACATCACCCACCAAGCTAGAGCCGCGTCCGTCAAACGCACCACTGGAGAAACAGATGTAACAGTCATCCTGAATCTGGACGGCATAGGCACTTGTAAGGCAGCGACAGGAATTCCCTTTCTAGACCACATGATGCACCAGTTATCTTCTCACGGCCTGATCGATCTAGACGTACAATCGATCGGCGATCTAGAAATTGACGACCACCACACAAACGAAGATGTGGGAATTACGCTGGGCCAGGCCTTGGGGAAAGCGCTAGGCGATCGCAAAGGAATTGTCCGCTTTGGTCATTTCATTGCCCCTTTAGATGAAGCTTTAATTCAAGTAGTATTAGACTTTTCTGGCCGCCCTTACTGTAGTTATGGATTAGAAATTCCAACTCAGCGGGTGGGTACTTACGACACCCAGTTAGTCAGAGAATTTTTCATGGCAGTATGCAATCATGCTCAAATGACATTGCACATTCGGCAGTTAGACGGAATTAATTCTCATCATATTATTGAAGCAACCTTTAAGGCTTTTGCCCGTGCTTTGCGGATGGCTGTGGAAATCGATCCCCGCCGTGCCAGTGCGATTCCAAGTTCTAAGGGAGTTCTGTAGATATATTGGTCAAAAATTTATAACCGCAAGAAGAAAAAAGAAGGATTTACGATCTAGAAGGGAAATGACCTCAAATTTTGGCCTTCTACTTTGTGAACTCTGCTTTGTGACCTCTGCTTTGTGACCTCTGCTTTGTGACCTCTACTTTTTACCCTCTGCCCTCTACCTTCTACATTTTGCCTGCTTTCCTAATTAAGTAGCTCCACCTAGTTAAACATAAGATAAGGATGGCTAAAAAGCTGACTGTATAAACATTCTTCCTTCTTCCTTCTTCCTTCTTCCTTCTTCCTTCTACTTAAAATAAGTGGCAAATGTAATTCTTAACCTTTTTTACGTTCATTTAACCTTCATACTAGATCTAAGAGCTTCAATAGCTGGATTGACCCGCCTAGCAGTCTGCAAGAGAAATTCGTTTTATGCCTTGGTCTCGTATCCTCAGTGGAATAGTTGCGATCGCCCTTGCGTTGGGAATGATTTTTTTAGGGGGATGGTACTTCACCATCGGCTTTGGGATTATTGTCTACCTCGGTCAGCAGGAATATTTTCAACTCGCCCGCGCCAAGGGTATTGCACCCGCTGGCAAAACTACCTTAGCCGTCAGTCAAGTTTTGCTAGTAACTGCGGCCCTGGCACCAAACCTGGTAGATGCCATGTTTGCCTTAGCAGGAACCTTAATCTGTTTTTACCTGTTGTTCCAACCCAAGTTGTCAACGATCGCAGACATTTCTTCCTCAATCTTGGGATTGTTCTACGGCGGTTATTTGCCCAGCTATTGGGTAAGGCTGCGAGTCGGGCTCGACCAAACTGCATCTGCCATGTCTCAGGCTGTGGCCAGTAATGCACCCATTAACGACTACTGGCCGGATTGGACAAATGCCCGCACTTTACCTTTAGGGTTAACGACGCTGCTATTAGCTTTCGGCTGTATCTGGGCCGCTGATATCGGCGCTTACTTCATGGGTAAATTCTTTGGTCGCACCTCCCTGTCCCACATTAGCCCCAAAAAGACGGTAGAAGGTGCTGTGTTCGGAGTGGGCGGTAGCGTTGCAGTAGCAGTAGCGGGATCTTGGTATTTGAACTGGCCAGGGTGGCCCTATACTGGCGTAGTTTTGGGTTTATTGATTGGCATCGCTAGTCTGTTGGGAGATTTAACGGAGTCCATGATGAAGCGAGATGCTGGGGTCAAGGATTCCGGGCAGTTGATCCCCGGTCACGGTGGTATTCTCGATCGCACTGATAGCTATGTTTTTACTGCGCCCTTAGTTTACTATTTTGTAACTCTGGCATTGCCGTTAATGGATTCTTTTTTCTGAACCAGAGCCCGATCTTGTTTAGGGTTGCGATCGCATCCTATTTTTCCAGCTCAGAGGATATGTTGGGATGTCTGATTTTGCTGCTAAAGTCACAGTCATTGATTTGTCTCACTCTTGATATTGACCCATATCACTCCGATCTTTTATTCCTATCACTGGCTATAAGGGACTTCCATCAGCCTTTAGGCAGAAAACTATCACATCGTCTTCATGATGGCAGTCACATACACTTTGCTAACTTTGCCCGATATTAAAGGCATAGATGTTTTTCACTGCTAATGACAACTCAAGCGTTTCTCCCAGAATTGATCATTTCAGAACTGTACTTTACAGCCTGGAAGTCAGGCGGTATTAATCGGAAGCACCGGCAACAACTTCAGTCGGCAATATTAACCAATTCCCTCAGCGAACCAGACCACAAAATTATTACTAGATTGCTGTACGCTGTACGTCGGGGATGGCTCTCAATAGTAGATTAACCTCAAATAGAGTGCTGGAAAAAAGATAATTACCAGCATCTCTACTTATAATTTTACTTATAATTTTATAGTACGATCTAAATTAAGTAGGGCGACTAGAGTTAAATTTAATAGGTTGTGTACAATATTTGCGTAGCTCGCAAGTAGCAACAGACAAAATTTAACAGAAAATAAGTCAAACCTATGACACTGATTATAACTGGCTCGAAGATGATTCGGGATTTAGAGAAGTCGGGTTCCCTGGCCGTCTACGTCCCCTTAGAGGGTGGATTTGAAGGGCGCTACCAGCGGCGACTTAGAGCTGCAAGCTACAGCACCCACAATATCACAGCGCGGGGTTTAGGTGACTTAGCTGCTTATCTAACAGGGGTTCACGGCGTAAGACCTCCCCACCTTGGTAAAAAAACTACTGGTAATGAGGCCTCAGTCGGCTATGTTTATTATCTGCCCCCAGTGGTAAATACTCAATTGGAGCACTTGCCCCCGAAAGCCAAAGGGTTGGTACTGTGGATCATTGAGGGGTTTGTTTTATCCCGTCAGGAAATTGAATATTTGACAGTTTTACCTAGTTTAGAGCCACGAGTGAAAGTAGTAGTGGAAATGGGAGGCGATCGCGCCTTTCGCTGGACTCCCCTAAAAGATGCCTTAATCGCCGCAGCTTAAACTCAAGCTGAATGCGATCGCGCCATTTTTAAAACAGTTGACAGTTAACCGTTAACCGTTAACTGTTAACTTAATTCTCCTGCCTTTGTGAGTGATGTCTCGAACACAGCCAATTGCTAGGAAGTAAAGAAGGCCAACCCTCCTGCAAAGCTTCTATACAAACTGTCCGAACCGTCAACTGGCAGTCAAGCAGTTCTACACCTGCTTTCTCAACCTGCTTATTACCAATCTTTAAAATTGATTCATCATTAAATTCAAACGTCTTATGACATTGAAGACAAACTAAATGATGATGGTGATGAGATTGAGGTAAATTCAGTTCATAATGTTTGTGACCCTCCGCCAGTTCTAGTTCCCGCAAAATGCCAATATTAGCCATTAAATGCAGAGTTCTATACACAGTAGACAAACCAATACTTTCTCCTCCCTCCTTCAAAATATTGTACAATTCTTCTGCACTTAAATGATTGCCTTCCGGCAAATTTTGAAATACATTCAAGATAGTTTCTCTCTGGGGAGTCAGGCGACATCCCCTTTGATTTAGTTCAGCTTTGAGTGAGTTAGTTTTGTAAAACGACATATCAAAATCCTCCAAACAAAATATTACGATTAAAACTTACTGCAACGTTGCTGACAAGCATTACAAGAACTGGTTCTTGGTTCAAAGTCAGAACAGCCAATCGCCTCCTCTGTACAAGCACTAAAAGGTCGCACCGTACATTTAAGGCGATAGTCATTAGTAAAAAACTCACAGTCAGAACAGGGAATTTTATGCAGCCGCGTGATTTGAGAAATACCCTCTCGTAATGCTTGCCAAACACTCCATAAAAATAGAACAAGTAGCGTCCAGGTACAGAAACAGTAAATTACAACATTCATAGATGAATTCTCTCAAGTTTATAAACAATTTCCATAAATCTTGATTAAGAAACAGAGTAAGGCAATTCGCCAAAACTCTGTTTCTGTAGCGGAAAACTAAAACAAGACTTACGTAAGCTTGACGTAACGCCGCCATCCTGGTGGTCAAGAAATCATACCTATTGGCGGCATTACGGATGATTTTTATAAGTCCTGTTTTAGTTCACAACGCCTCGCAAAATTGCATCAATACCCGCAAAGTTTTCTAGCAGTAAATAAGCTAAGAAAGCTCCACTAGAACCGCCAAGGACAAAACCACCCCGGAATAAGCTCCAATCTTCAGGTGTTTTTTGCCAATAGAAAACCTTGCCTTTTTCCCGCTTTCCATTCTCATAAATAGAAAGTAGTATTGACAAAATTAAGATTACTGCGAGGGCAGCAAGCAACCCAGCCAAAGGTGCTAAACTCTTTTGTTGCAAAGGAATCAATACTACAAAGATTCCCACTAGAAAATATCCGTGAGCTAAGCTTACTTCTAACCCTCTGACAATGGGAGATAAACCTTTGCGGTAAATCGGTAAATTCCGCAATAAAGTTACACTCACATCAGAAAAACTCATTGAACCCATTGCAGTTTCAACTTGAATATCGCTAGGAGATTGCTTCACAAACTCCCCAGAACGAAAATCAAATCCCACCGCTTTTGTCCGCACGCGCAGCGCGTGCCAAATGTGACCGCACAACACGACAACTGCTAAGACAAAGTGAGCAGTTGCCAGCCAAGTCCGCGAAGAAATTACAACCGCATCAGGGCCAGTTAAACCCACAGGGCCGTAGAAAACCTCTGGATAAACAGTGTTATTTACGGTTACGAAATAGGCTGCCAAAAAGCCCATATAAGCCAGAGCACCTAAGCTGTAAGAAAGATAGGCTTCACCCGACCAAAACAACACGCGCTCGGCCCAGCGAAAAGGCTTAGTAAAGATGTGCCAAAAACCGCCGCTAATACAGAGAATCCCCACCCAAATATGACCGCCGATGACATCTTCAAGATTGTTAACTGCGGCCATACCTTGCGAGCCCCAGAAACCGAAGAGATAGCCAAAAATCCGACCAGGATTGAGCGTAGGGTTAGAAATAACTCGGACATCTGCGGCAATGGGGTCATAAACACCGCCCCAAAACATTGCTTTCCCTACCAATAACCACGCACCTAAACCTAGCAGTAATAAGTGAATGCCAATGATAGTTGTCATCTTGTCTTTGTCTTCCCAGTCGTAACCGAAAGAGCCAAAAAAAGTATGATTTTTCGGCAAGATGCTAGGGCCAAGTAGGGAATGATAAAGGCCGCCAGCACCGAGAACAGCAGAACTAATTAGGTGCAAAACGCCGATGACAAAGTAAGGATAAGTATCGACAACTTGACCGCCCGCACTAACACCAAAGCCTAACCGCGCTAAGTTGGGAAGCAAGATTAAACCTTGATCAAACATCGGCTGCGCGGGGTTGAAATTGGAGAGCTCAAACAGAGTCATCGCCCCGGCCCAGAGTGTTATTAAGCCAGCGTGAGCTACATGGGCTCCTAAAAGTAGTCCTGAAAGATTGGTAAAACGGGCATTTCCCGCCCACCAGCCATACTCTTGTTCTGGGTTTTCTGTTGGTGGTACTGATGTTGAATCAGCTATTGCTTGCATTTGTACTAACTCCTAAATTGAGCAAAACTGAGGGATTATTGACCGCCCAGAATGGCGGCGTGACCATAGTTAACTGGCTGGATTCATCGCGACTTGGCGGCTTTCTGGCTGAATATCTTCGCGGGTGGCCTCGACAACTTTGCCTTGGCGGAAGTCAAATCCTGCGGCTCGCAAGGCGTGCCAAATATGCCCTTGTAACAGGAAGAAGGCCAGCCAGAAGTGGGCGTTTGCTAGCCAAACGCGAGAAGTGAGCATTTCGCCGCGATGGAAGTAAGGGAATTGCTCAAAACCGATATTTAAAGCCGGGCCAAAAAATTCTTCTGGGTAAACCAGGGTGTTAACTGAGACAAAATAGGTAGCGATAAACCCCATTAAGGCTAAGGCTCCCAGGCTGTAGGAAAGGTAAGCTTCCCCTGACCAGACAAACAGCCGTTTTGCCCAAGGGAAGGGTTGAGTGCTGATGTGCCAGAAACCGCCGCCAATGCAGAGGATGCTGACCCAAATGTGACCGCCGACAACATCTTCGAGGTTGTCAACTCCAGCAATCCAGTTTTTGCCGTTGACTCCGAAGAGGTAGCCGAAAATGGTGGCGGGGTTGAGGGTGGGATTGGAAATCACCCGCACGTTCTGGATTGTGGTATCATAAAGCCCACTAAAATACATGGCTTTGGCCACCAACAAGGCAGCACCTAGACCCAATAAAGTTAGGTGAATGCCAAGGATGGTGGTCATTTTGTCTGCATCTTCCCAGCGATACCCGAAGAAGGGGGTTCTTTCTTCTAGGGTTTCGGGCCCTTTGAGGGAGTGAAAGATGCCGCCGAAGCCGAGAAATGCTGAGCTAATCAGGTGTATGACTCCGATCGCGAAGTAGGAGTAGGTATCGACAATTTGACCCCCGGCTCCAACGCCAAAGCCCAGCCGTGCTAGATTCGGCAGCAGGATTAGGCCTTGTTCGTACATGGGTTGCTCTGGGTTGAAGCGGGAGAGTTCAAATAGGGTGTAGGCTCCCGCCCATAGGACGATTAGGCCTGCATGGGCAACGTGGGCTCCCAGCAGTCGGCCGGAAAGGTTTGTTAAGCGGGCATTCCCCGCCCACCAGGGAAAGGATTTTCCTTCGCCTGGAAAGGATTTTGCGACCATGTTGCTCATGGGTTCACCTCTTGAGTCAGTAGGTTTTAAGCTGGTTAAAGCTTATTGAAATTAATAATCAATAATTTCTTCTGGTTTGTCAAGGGCTATTTATAAAATATTTCATTAGTTATGGGGGAAATTAGCTGTAATATATTTTAACAATGGCTTTAATACTTATAGGCAAAGCATTTTAGAGCCGTAAATGCTGAGTAGGGGGTTTTTAAGGCAAAAAAAATTTTTAGAGGTTATTGACAAATAGTTCTAGTAAGTCTAGAGTGTTATTCAGATGGCTATGGATATGTTCCTCTCTGATAAGACAAGGTTAGAGAACAAGCTCGCTGCTGTTTGCGGTGGAAATTTTGCATAGGTGGGCAAACGGCTAGTTTTTCTAAACTTGGGAGTTAGGAAGCGAGAGTTTCGCGATCGCGGTTCCTTCGCTGTGGGCAGATGTTGCCAAATCCAGTTACATTTCCTTTCCAGCTCCAACACAAAAAGCCTGAGAGGTACAGCTCTCAGGCTCTTTTTTCTTATGTGTAACGCGGTTAGGACTACGTTTAACTTCTTGCTTGTTCCTTCTTCCCTTCCTTCTTCCTTCTTCCTTCTTCCTTCTTCCTAGTTCAAGCTCGACTGCACCAAAGTATCGGGCGCTAGGAAGTGAGCTAGATGATAAGCTCGCTCTTCTGTTTTGAGCAGGATTTTTTCGTATAAGTAGCGCGTACCGCGATCGCCTAAACTTTCCGCTTGTCCTGCTTGACGGCGTAACAAACTGATAATCGCTTGCTCCGCACTCAGATCGTGTTCGAGCATTTGGCGACAGGAATAAGCACCGTCAGCTTCCGGTTGGAAGCAGCAAAGTTCTGCTAACTTACTAAAACCAGCCGCAGGAATACCGCCCAAACCATTCAAGCGTTCGCCCAATTCGTGGACGTGATCTTGAGCATCGCCGTAACTGTCTTCAAAAAACTGGTGTAGAGAGTAAAATTCCGCTCCCTCAACAACAAAATGGTGCTTTTGATATTGCAGGTAAAGCGCCTGAAAACTTGCCAGCAGAGCATTCATCCCTTCACAGACTGGGGCTGTGACTGAATGTTCGAGCAAAATTGGATTGTCGGCAAGGTGGCCAAATGGGCGCACTGCACTGTGAGTTTCAGCCATAGTCTGTTCCCTCTCAATAGGCAGATTTATTGCCAATCCGCTTAGTTTACCACGCTAAATCACTGAGTCAAGCTCAGCCAAGCAGACTACTAGGAATACTTACAAGTTGGTAAATTTTTCTTGCAGGTCTATTGAGAATTACTCGCACTTGCGCTATAGTCTATAAAGTAACTATCTAACAGGCGTTCTGGAGAATCAGGACTTCATGGAAACCAAGAATATACAGGCAGAGAGTTAATTTTTTAAGATTTATACCTTCTTTCTTAACAATTCTCCCTCAGCTAAGCTCTTGTATGCCCTTGTTTTTCCTTTCTATCTTTGTCATCAGTCACAAAAATTAGTGCAAATGGATTTCATTTATGAATAAATCAGAGCTAGAATCAGAACCATGTCACATTGTTGAGGTTAGTTGGGTAGACCGCTGGCAAGTTTACCAGCGTTTGCAGGAGTTAGAGATTACCTGCTGGTGTGCTATTGATAAACCTTTGCGGGTGCAAATCAACAGTGCTCTGCAAGCTACTCAGTTAGAGAGTGTATTAAGGCAGTATAGATCCCCCCGTTGGGAGTTGGAAGCCTGTTTGGAAGGCTGCTGGAAAAGCAGCTAGTAGCGCTTGACTAGACGCAAGCAATTTGAAACGTTAACAACTTATAACCAATCTAGAACCATGTGTAAATCACGCAAAGAAGTATCAGAATTCAGCCTTGAGGGGCAGATCGTCGGTTCTATTCTTGAAGATGGTTACAAACTCTCCTACTTGCGAATTGCCGCAGCATCGGGGGAGGAGTATGTCGTCAAAATCTCTAAAGAGTTGCGTAAGCGTAGCCAGCCGGAGACATCGCCTCTGTTTCCAATTGCAAAGCGAGGTTTAGCGGTTCGGGTTGTAGGAGAGAAAAAACTCAACTTGGACAATGGCAAAACTAAACTGAAAGCTTATAGCATCACCCCCTTAATTGGTGGTAATTTCCAGGCTACCAAGCCTCGGAGTTTCGAGGATATATCTATTGAAAAACTGGCTTCGGCTTTGTCTGTTTCCTGTGGCGATCGCACTCCTATTATCCCTTACCAAGGGAGAGATGTTGACTCTGCCAAAAAGGTTACTCCCAAGGCAAATTGCCCTCAAGCTAAGGCTAAAATTTTGGTCTGTCAAAAGTCTGACTGCCAGAAGCGGGGCGGTAGAGCCATCTGTCAGGCCTTGGAAACGGCGTTAAGCGATCGCGGCTTGGAAGACCACGTAACTATTCAGGGAACGGGATGTCTTAAACAGTGCAAAGCAGGGCCAAACATTATTTTGATGCCAGATAAAACCCGCTATAGCCGCATCGAACCCGCAAAAATCCCTGGAATTATCGAAAAACATTTTGCTGTTAATGGTTAATAGTTAATTGTTAACTGTTAATTGTTAAACTGCCCGCGTTAGGACGTTAATTAATTGCTGCAATTCCTTGGTATTATTCCTTTTTTCTTCAGCTATATATGGCTAAATCTCAATAAAAAAGCGGCAATTTTCAGCCGCTTTTTTAATTTTAACTAGATCGGGACTTAAACATTCTCGACGTTTAGATACTGCTGATACCTAGAAACTAAAGGTAGTCCGCAAAACACCTACGAAAATTGTGTCACTGTCCTCACTGTGATTCGGATTAGTAATCACAAAAACACCGGGAGTAATTGAGATAAAATCATTTACTTGGAAACGATAGAAACCCTCAATGTGCAAGGAAGTTTCATCATCTTCTCGGTCGTCGCTATCCGTAACTTTTGGCGGTACGCCCACGACGAAACCTAATAGGTTGCCTCGCCGACCTAAATCTGGGAATGCTAGAGTAATAGCCGCGTTCATAATTGTGGCTTCATCGTTGCCTCCTCTTTCTTGGTTAGCACGGGTGTAGCCGAACCAACCGCCCAGATTAAAGCGCGTACTGGGTTTCCAATTAAATTGAGCGCCAAAGTTATCTGAGGAGGTAGCGCCGCTTCCAAAAGGCTGTTCAGCTAAGTTACTACCCGTACCGCCACCAACACCGACACTGCCACTTCGGAAGTATTTATGGGCGTAAGTCAGGCCCACGTCCAACCCTGACCCCAGAGAGAAGGCTAGCTGACCAAGCGCAGTGTAGGAACCAGTGAAAACTCCCCGACCTTCTTGGGGGTTAGGAGCATCCACATCATTAGCTAGGTAGGCTATCTGGGCTCGGAAGTTCCTGCTGAAAGCGTAATTGATACCCACACCAGCGCCTTCAGGGCCTCTGTACACGGCGGGGTTGCGCTGTCCAAATCGGGAAACAGAAGCGCTACCGCTACTGTTGAAGGGCGTGATCGTTTCGGCAATGTCGTCGATGGAGAGTCCTTTCGGGCCAAACCAGACTGTAGCGCGACCTGCGGGGAAACGATACCACGCTTGGTCGAGTGTAAAGTTGTTGCCATCGTCACCGTCAAAGCCTAAGCGGGCCATGTTGGTATTGTTCGCTCCGGGGCGATCGTATCGGGCAACGTTCCTGGCTTGCAAGCGGGTTCTCAATAAGTCTCGACCAGTAAAGCTGGTGTTGAGGTTGAGCCGCACCCGATAGCCCAGGTTAGTGCTGGTGCTGTCATCGTTATCGTCATCGTCGTCGTCATTGAGAGAAATATCTCCCGCGTAGCTATCGCTGACGGCAAAGATCGCTTCTCCGCTCAGCTTGGTGGTGGTGGAGAACTGATTGGCTTCGAGTTCAGTTGTCCGTGCTTCTAGTGCGTCCACCCGTCCGCGTAAGGTAGCCAGTTCAGCGGCAAATTCTTCTTGCAGACGTTGCAGTATGGCTAAGTCTTCTTTGGTGACAAAGTTACCAGTAGCTCCACCTATTAGCCGGGTAATCTGGTCTAAGCAAGCGTTCAAACCTGCGGCAAATTCGTAACGAGTTAATGCTCGGTTGCCTCGAAATGTGCCGTCGGGATAACCTGCGATACAACCGTAGCGCTCGACTAGGGATTGCAAGGCTTGGAATGCCCAGTCTGTAGGCTGCACGTCAGATAACTGGGAAACAGATGTCACCTGAGCCATACCGCTTGATGACCCAGATGCTTGACCGCTGGGCTGCATTGAGGGCGATGCTGGTAGGATGGGCCCGCCCATGGTAGAAGTTGGCGCAGCAGCGGGGACTTGAGCTATTGGTTCGGGGAAGGCGGTGGGGGCTGAAGTTGCCGGAGCCGTCTGGAGCGGGGTAGTTTGAAGTGAGAGCTCGGATGCTGGCGCAGTGGTAGCCGCATCTGGAATTAATTTGATGTCACTCCCAAGAATCTGGGCGTTACTGCTTGACTCTGTTGGTGCTTCGTTCTTAGTCTCTAGGGGGGTAACTGCTGCAATTTCCTCTGCTGGGGAAGCGCTGGTGTTTAGGGTCAGCGTTTCTGGGATGGCAATTGATTCAGCAACAGCGAGATCGGAAGCCTGAGCTGTCGCTACCTGGGTGGTTTCAGGGGTTGTGGGCGCTTCTTGCGCGATCGCAGCGGCACAGATGATTGAAGACATCCCCAACATGGCTGGAGATGCTAGTAATAGATTCCAAAAAGTTTTATTCATTATTCCTCACGCCCTCACACTCAACATCTAAATTTAGAATCAAGTTCCAACTGCTAGGTTGTCTTGATTTCTTACTTGATTGACAATATTCTTTTACTGCCTGGAAGGTAACGGTGTCAAGCTTTTTAACCTGAGCTTAAAGCTGACAGCAACTTAAGGGTAATTTTCTCCATTTTTGGGGGAGGAAGGGAGAAAATTTAATTCCCACCAATTGACAGGGTTTTATTTTGAGTACCAGCCGCGTTTTGCTTGCCCCCCTGTGCGTTGCGTGACTCCTACTCGCTAGTGCGATCGCCTATTTTTAGACTTCTGCACAGATGCCCTGACTCATAACTGGGTATTTTAACATAATTTTATTTTAAGTCAACGATCTGAATCGAGGTTAGCGTTCCTTTACTGTCTGCACCTGCTAGGATTCTGGAAGATTGGAGGCCAATGCTCGATCTAAAAGTAGGATGAAGGGATGGGGGCGATCGCGCTAGAAGTCAATGTGAGCTAGATTTAGACAAGATCGGCAACAATCGGTTTGGCTTTCTGCACCAATCTGCGGTTTTTGAGGACAACTTAGAACTTTCTATACTGGAAGGGACAACCAAGATTATTTGTGTTATACTTTTTCATAGTTATGTTTTCTAATAATTATGAAAAGCCAATTGCAGTTTTTCATCATTGTTTTATTGGTAATAGGAATATGTTTTCGGTTTACTAATCTTGGCAATAAATTTTATTGGTACGATGAAGTTTTTACTTCTCTGCGAGTATCTGGCTACACAGAAGTAGAAGTATTGAGCCAAGTAGCTAGCGGTCGCGTAATTCCTGCTAAAGATTTAATGCAATATCAGCAACCTAATTCTGAAAAAAACCTCGCAGATACAATTAGAGGTCTAGCAGTAGAAGAACCTCAACTCCCCCCGCTATATTTTATAATTACCCGATTTTGGGTACAAATATTCGGTAGCTCTCCCACCAGTACAAGAAGTTTCTCAGCTTTAATTAGCCTACTTGCTTTTCCTGGCATCTATTGGTTGTGTCAAGAATTATTTTCAGCCCCGAAAGTGGCATGGCTTGCAGTTGGATTAGTAGCCGTTTCTCCCTTCCATTTGCTCTACGCTCAAGAAGCACGTCCCTATAGTTTGTGGGCAGTAATAATTTTGCTATCCAGTGCTTCACTCCTACGAGCTTTACGGCTTCAAAATTGGCTCAGTTGGAGTATCTATGGAATAAGTTTAGCTCTAGGACTTTACACTCACTTATTTACAGGGTTAGTCGCCCTCGGTCATGGCATTTATGTATTTATTCAAGCTAACTTTCGCCTCACTAAGAGAGTATTAGCTTGGATACTATCATCTGTTATCGCTTTAATTACTTTCCTTCCCTGGCTAGTCACTTTAATTCGTAATAAATTGGCTGCTTCAGTGGCAACTGGTTGGTCAGAATTAGATACAGAAAGGCTGTTTTTAGTGAAGAATTGGGCGGGTAATATCGGTCGCGTTTTTATAGATTTTGGTCTAACATCTAAATCTCCTTTATTATATTTAATTCCGTTAACGGTAGCAACTTTTATTTTATTAATTATGGTGGGATATGGAATTTATTTCCTATGCCGTCAGACTCCAAAACGAGCTTGGCTATTTGTAGTGATATTGATTGGGGCTTGCGCTCTACCAGTAATGCTAGTAGATATAATAGAGCAAAGTATAATATCAACTAAGAGCCGATATTTGTTTCCGACTTACATGGGGATTGAAATCGCTGTTGCTTACCTGTTGGTAACTAAAATTACCATGCCATCTACAAAAGACTGGAAACTGCAAGTGTGGAGAGCAATTACTATTCTACTGCTAGGGAGCGGCTTGGTATCCTCTGCACTCAGCTTGCAAGCTGATAATTGGTGGAATAAGGAATCAGGCAGACAAAATCCCCAAATAGCTCGCATAGTTAATGAAACCCAAAAACCCCTTGTGCTTAGCGATACATCTAATATTTCTGTCGGTCAAATACTATCAATGAGTTATTTATTCGCGCCCAAAGTGAGTATGCAATTGTTTCACCTAAATTCCTCAATACCACGTAAAATTAAATTAGGAGAGGAACAAACAACTGCTAAAATCGTCAGCGCTTTTAGCGATGTGTTTATATACGGAAACCCTGACAAACTGCGCTCTGGACTTGAGCAAGAAGGTAAGTATAAGATCGAGGCTGTTGACTTGGGGGAAACCCAGAAAATATTGTTTTGGAAATTAGTAAAATCGTGAGGTATATATGGAAGACTTTGGCATTATCATCGCCTGTTGCGACCAAGATTATCTTTTTGCTAAAGGTTGCTGTGCCAGCATCCGGTATTTCTTGGGGGATGTTCCGATTTGTTTGCTGATTGATGGCTCGTTTTCAGTGGCCCCACTAGAAAAGTCCTATGGAGTGCGTGTTATCAATCACGATAACGTATCGAGCGAACTTCTGAGGAAGAGAAGTTTTGGCTGGGGAAAAACTAAAATGATTGCATTTTGGGAAAGCCCTTGGTCAAATTTTCTGGTGTTAGATGCCGATACAATTGTCTGGGGAGATATTCTTCAGTTTGCCGATTTTAATAATTTTGATTTTGTTATTGACCAGACTGAGGCCAATTACTCAGATGCAGATATTTCTAAGTTTTTCTTTGATGTTCCGGGGATTGAGAAGCATTTTCCAGATTTTCACTGGCAAGATTACCGCTCTCGCTATTTCTGCACGGGTACTTTCTTTGCTAAGCGGGGGATTTTCAGCTTGGATGAGTATGTAGAAATTTTGGATTTCATTGCTCAGTATCCAGGGATATTTAAGTATGGAGAGATGGGATTTTTGAACTTTATGATTTCGCGTGCGGCTCAGGAAGGTAGAGCGCGGGTGCAGAATGTAGATATGCAATTGTTAGTGCCCGATTTTGACCAGAATTTACTGAGAAAAAGGTTCCCAATTGAGGCGGCGGGGCCCGGAGGTGATGCTGCCGCGACTGTGATTCACTGGTGTGGGCCGAAGCCTACTCTTTCTACTTCTGAAGTTTACTCGGAACCGATGAATTTCTGTCGGCGTAAGTGCCAGGAGGATGCTTGGGGAAGGACTGGTTTAGAGGCGGAGATGGCTTTAACAACTGAGGATTTACAGCGGACTTTTTATGTTTATAAGAATAAGTTCAAGAAAAAGTTTCGCCAGTTGGTAGGTAAGTAGTATTGAGGCAGGAGGCAGGAGTTGGTGAGGGGGTAGGCACGGGGAACTACCATTGGTGTCAACTTAAGCCGAAAGCCCGCCAGGGGTTAAAACCCCCGTCTAATAGCTAAAGTCCTCTGAAGAGGACTAAAGAAAATTGTTAAATTCATTAGTCCTCTTCAGAGGACTTGATCTTTGAGACAGGGGTTTTAACCCCTGTCGGACTAAGGGTTTGAACCTAAGTTGACACCTATGGGGTACTACCCTACAAAATCGCGGTTTTTCCGAGAATGAAACCGCGCTTGGCTAGAGGGTTATATCTTTTCAAAAATGGGATACCCTCAAAGCTTCAACCAACTTTTCAATATGTACTGACTTATGAGTTGCCATCAGGGAGACGCGAATGCGACTAGAATTAACAGTTGGAGGTCGAATTGCGGGTGCGAAAATTCCCTGTTCTTTCAATTGCGTTCCTACTCCTAAAGCTTGAGCTACATCTTTTAATAAAAAGCAAAAAATTGGGGAATATGAATGGGTAATTGCTGATTGGTAATTTTCTTTGCTTTCGCTTTCTAAATTGGGGTGAAGATTCCAGTCGGTGTGATTTTTATCTGTATTTTTCCAGTTAGGAATCTGCCGATCGAGCAAGGTTTTAAGAGTTTCCACATTTTCCCATAATTTGTGGCGTAATTGTGGTTCTGCGCGGACAATATTTACAGCTTTTAAAGCAGCAGCCGTGTCTGCTGGTGTCAATCCTGTAGTATAAATCCAAGTAGGTGCTCGATTACGGAGAAAGTCAATTAACGAGCTAGAACCAGCGACATATCCGCCTAAACTTCCTAAAGCTTTACTGAGAGTTCCAACCTGAATTAATGGTTTTCCAGTACAACCGAAATGCTCGACGCAACCCGCACCATTATCACCAAAAACACCTGTAGCGTGCGCCTCATCTACTAATAGCATACAGCTAAATTCTTCAGCTATTGCCAATAATTGTGGTAAAGGACATAAATCACCGTCCATGCTGAAAACAGTATCGGTAATAATTAAACAGCGGCGGTAACGAGTGCGTTCCTCCAACTTTGTTCTTAAATCCTCAAGATCGCAATGATTGTACTCTAATACAGTCGCGCCGCTGAGGATCGCGCCGTTTTTAAGGCTAGAATGATTGTAGCGATCCGATAAAATCAAATCCCGCTTATTTACAAGAGATGCGATCGCACCTAAGTTAGCAAGATAACCCGAACTAAATACAATTGCATCTTCCGTTTGTTTAAAAGATGCAATCGCCAATTCTAAATCTCTATGTAACTGGCGATGTCCACTCAGCAATCGCGAACCAGAACTCCCCGTTCCCAATTCTTTAACAGCAGAAATTGCTGCTTGAATTAGCCTTTCATCACCCGCCAATCCCAGATAATCATTGCTGGCAAAGTTGACAAGTTCGCGACCTTCTAGCAAAATTGTAGCACCGGGGCGACCATGAATCGTTTGCACCGAGCGATACCATTCAGCTCGGTGAATAGTAGCCAGAGAATTGTCTATCCAAGCGTAAGCGTCAGAAGGCATAGTGGAAAAGTCCGGGAAATACGTTATATTATCTGATGTTAACTTCCCCCTCATCTGAGAAACTTATGCGAAGCCCTAAAAAATACAGGTTAGTCACCCGCAGCGATTTTGATGGTCTTGTCTGTGCCGTTCTCTTAAAAGAACTGGACATGATTAACGAAATTAAGTTTGTTCATCCTAAAGATATGCAGGATGGAAAAATTGAAGTGACAAGTAATGATATTACCACAAATTTACCATACATCGAAGGAGTTTATTTAGCCTTCGACCACCACCTCAGCGAAACTATCAGAAATCACGACATTCAAGATAACCACATTATCGATCCAGATGCACCATCGGCGGCGAGAGTATTGTATAGCTATTATGGCGGAAAAGAAAAGTTTACTGAGATTTCTGAAGCGATGATGGAGGCAGTTGATAAATCCGATTCTGCCCAATTTTCCCAAGAAGAAGTTTTGCATCCTGAAAATTGGGTGTTGTTAAATTTCTTGATGGATGCGAGGACGGGGTTGGGGAGATTTCGGGAGTTTAGAATCTCGAATTATCAGTTAATGATGCAGTTGATAGATTACTGCAAAGCTCATTCTATTCAGGAAATATTGCAATTGCCAGATGTGAAGGAGAGAGTTGACCTTTACTTTGAGCAAGAAGAGAAGTTTAAAGATCAAATCCCGCGATGTGCAAAGGCTTATCAGAATTTGGTCGTCTTAGATTTACGGAATGAAGAGGTAATTTATGCGGGCAACAGATTTACAATTTATGCTTTGTTCCCAGAATGCAATATCTCGATTCATGTACTTTGGGGACTGAAGCAACAAAATACAGTTTTTGCAGTTGGTAAGTCAATTTTTAACAAAACTTCTCAGACAAATATAGGGGAGTTAATGTTGAAATACGGCGGCGGCGGACATCAGAATGCAGGGACTTGTCAGATAGATAATGACAAAGCAGAGGAAGTCTTAAAAGAGTTGATCGCACAAATTAATCAGAATGGTTAATTAACATTGCTGGTAACGCCGCCCTCTGGGTAGTGAAACAACCGCCGGGACGACGGCGTTACAAAGTTGAATGAGTGAATTTTAAGATCCCTCATTTTCTGGCGAAGGTACGCTATTCCTAATTTCAGCACTCTTGCCTTTAACGGGTGGTAATTGTTCTACTAAACCCATGTCAAAAGCAGTATCTGGTAAATCTCCAACAATATATCTCCCTGGTTCAAACAATCGTCCCGGTGTAAAACAGGGCTGTTTGAGTTGAACTACTTCACCAGGGGCAAACATTCCTCGCCACATTTTCCGCTCAATTCCCATGATTTTGCACTCCTAAAATAATTAGCAATAGTAATAGTTGTAGCCGGAGGTTGGGTGTAACAAAGTGATATCCAATATCAGAATTGTAGCAATACTTTTCAGAATTGGGCATCGAATTGCAACAGTAAATCAAAATAAAAAGTTAATATCAGTAGATGAGATTACTGCGTGGCTAACAGGACTCAGAAAGTTGCGATCGCAATCTTACCTCTGTTTCTTCCCATCCCTGCGTCCAAACGGCCCCCTTCTATGGCACTCTAAAAAGCAGGAGACACAAATCAGAGATTTTCGCTACAAAAATCTACCCTGCATACCATGCAAACCTTACCCAACCCAACCAAACCCGCATCAAGCCAACCCACCTTTGACACCACCATCCACCGCCGCAAAACCCGGCCGGTCAAAGTCGGTAGCGTCACCATCGGCGGTGGCTACCCCATCGTCGTTCAGTCGATGATTAACGAAGATACCCTCGATATCGACGGTTCAGTAGCCGGAATCCGCCGCCTCCACGAGATTGGCTGCGAAATCGTCCGCGTCACCGTTCCCAGCATGGCCCATGCTAAAGCCTTAGCCGAAATTAAGCAAAAACTGCACGCAACCTACCAAGTAGTACCTCTCGTAGCCGATGTCCACCACAATGGCATGAAAATTGCCCTAGAAGTGGCCAAGCACGTAGACAAAGTGAGAATTAATCCGGGACTATATGTATTTGAAAAGCCGAAAGCTGATAGAAGCGAGTACACACCAGACGAATTTGACGAAATTGGCGCAAAAATCCGCGAAACCTTAGAGCCTCTGGTAGTTTCCCTCCGCGACCAAGGCAAAGCGATGCGAATCGGGGTTAATCACGGTTCCCTCGCCGAACGGATGCTGTTTACCTATGGCGATACCCCTGAAGGGATGGTAGAATCCGCCTTAGAATTTATCAAAATTTGCGAATCTTTGGATTTTCGCAATATCGTAATTTCTATGAAAGCCTCGCGAGTGCCTGTAATGTTGGCTGCGTATCGGTTGATGGCCCGCAGGATGGACGAGCACGGCATGGATTATCCTCTACATTTAGGCGTTACAGAAGCTGGCGATGGCGAATACGGCCGGATTAAGTCCACTGCTGGTATTGCTACATTGTTAGCTGACGGCCTTGGCGACACGATTCGCGTCTCACTTACGGAGGCCCCGGAGAAAGAAATTCCCGTTTGTTACAGCATTTTGCAAGCCTTGGGATTGCGGAAAACAATGGTAGAATATGTGGCTTGCCCTTCCTGCGGTCGCACATTGTTTAATTTGGAAGAAGTGCTGCACAAAGTGAGAGAAGCTACTAAACATCTCACAGGTTTGGACATCGCAGTAATGGGCTGTATTGTGAATGGGCCGGGGGAAATGGCTGATGCTGATTATGGTTATGTAGGGAAACAGGCGGGTTATATTTCTCTTTATCGCGGTCGGGAAGAAATTAAGCGAGTGCCTGAAGATCGAGGTGTAGAAGAGTTGATTAATTTGATTAAATCAGATGACCGTTGGGTAGATCCGTAGGTAAGAAATAGCTAGGGGCTAGGGAAAGATGGGGGAGCAACTTAATTAATCGGAGGGGAGATGGGGAGGATGGGTAATTAGCCATTACAGGACTTATGCACCCTGAGAAACCCTATACTATCCAGGGAACTGATACTAAATCATAAAAATTAACTCGGCGCAGCCGCTCTAATTCTTTAATCCATTCTTGTTCTACCCAAAATTGTTGATAATATCTATCGGCCTGTTCGCGCTGGGCAATTGCATCTGTCTTTTCCCACATATTCAAAGCCGCAACGCGGCGCTTTTGAGTAGTAATTTGCTCAATATAAGCGATCGCAGCTCGAATAGCTAATGGAGGTCGGAGAATGTGTTTCTCTGAAAGTTCATCTAAATGAAACAGGTGAGAAATTTGCTGTAGTTGCGTGGGGAATTCTAAATAATTATTTTGTAATTTTGATATTAACACAGATGCGTCTGCCTGTAAAGAGGTTTTATCCAACATTTTTAAATTCAAAAGTTGGAGCCACAAAAATCGATGATGAGACAGACTAAATTGTAAATCTCGTGCTTCTATAGCTTCTATTACAGCTTGACGATGTTCGGGAGAGTGGATATAAATACGCAACAAAAAAGCCTCTGGTTGTTCTAAAACGCTACGCTCTCGTGCCTGAGACAAAGCTTCTATTGATGATTTATTCTCACTTCCAGCGCGGCGCGACCTAACTTGCCTGCTTCCCTTGAGCTTATTTCTAATTAATGGTGGTAATGCTAAAGATTCATCCTGATTGAGTAATTTTGCCCAATAACTTACCACCTGATTTAGCAGAGTTTCTGCCAAGAATTTTACTCTTGTTGAATCTCCTTTACTGAGAATTTGAGCGCATTCGTAATTATAATGAGCTAGTTGATTATCATCGGTAATTTTAGTTAATAACTTTACCATTTCTTGAGTAACTTTGCCATACTGGTCGGCCTGCTTTAAATCGCAGTTAAGCAGGAGATTTTGAATCTGCCAATCCAGCCACAAAGGTGCATTTAGTAACAATTCGCTATACTTGTCAGCCGAATAACTTTTTAGGTATTCATCTGCATCTTTGCCATCGGGAATATTCAAAATCCGCAGTTGTACTTCTCCGCGACAAGCAAGTTTTTCTATTTCTCCAATTGCCCGTTCCGCCGCCTGAGTACCTGCTTTATCTGCATCGAAGTTAAGCACAATTTGCTTAGATTCAGTATACCGCAAAAGTTGCCGCACTTGATCTAAGCTTAATGCTGTACCCAGGGAGGCGACAGCATTAGCAATTCCGGCGGCGTGGAGGGCAATAGCATCGAAATATCCCTCTACTACTACGGCTCGATCTTGTTTGCTAATAGCAGTTTTAGCTTTATCCAAAGCATATAAAGTTTTCCCTTTATCGAACAATTCGGTTTCGGGAGAGTTAAGATATTTCGGCTGTTCGTCAGTCAGAGTTCTACCCCCAAAACCTATCACTCGCCCTTGCAAATCGCAGATGGGAATCATCAGGCGATCGCGAAATCTATCATAATAACCATTCCCTCCAGATTTTCGTGGTATAATTAATCCAGCTTGCTCTACCAATTGCAAGGGATAATGTTTCTGCTCCACCAAATAGCTATAAAGAGCTTCCCAACCAGAGGGCGCATATCCTAACTGAAATTGTTGGATAGTTTCTTCGCTTAACTTGCGCTCAACTTGTAGATATTCTAACGCTTTTTGTCCTTGCGACTGTCGCAAAGCGTGTTCGTAAAAACTAGAAGCTAAAGCCAAAATTTCATATAACTGCTCTCGTAAAGAAATTTGACGTTGTAATTCTTGCCGCTGTTCGGGTTCCAAAGTTTGTACAGGAACCTGATGTTGTCTGGCTAATTCTAGCACTACATCGCTGAAAGAACGCTTGCCTAATTCCATTAAGAATTTAAACGCATTTCCCCCTGCACCGCACCCAAAACAATAAAACATTTGCTTGCTGGGGCTGACAGTAAAACTAGGGGACTTTTCATCGTGAAATGGACATAAACCTACGAAATCTTTGCCTCTTTTTCGTAGTACAACGTGAGTGGAAATGACATCTACTATGTCAGCTCTTTGTTTAACTTCCTCAATTGTATCAGGATGCAGGCGGGGAATTTGCATATATCCTTCTGAGACGAATCAGAAATATTTATTTTTAATTTTACCATAACTACCAGGAACATCGAAAGTCGATATACTGGTTTTGTCAAGATTATAACAGATTTAGGAGCATCACTGTGACGGAAGAAAAAGAGGTTCACGAACAAAGAGAAGTGATTTCCTATAAGGCTTTGAATTCCCAACAACAACAGCAGCGATTAACGGAGCTGGTAGCGGTGTTTTTGCGACTAGGAACGATCGCTTTTGGCGGCCCTGCGGCTCACATCGCCATGATGGATAATGAGGTAGTAAATCGCCGTCAGTGGATGAGCCGCGAAAAACTCTTAGATTTGTTAGGAATTACGAATTTAATTCCCGGCCCCAATTCGACGGAATTAGCTATTCATATTGGTTACGAACGAGCCGGGTGGCGTGGTTTACTAATTGCAGGAAGCTGTTTTATTTTGCCTGCTATGCTCATTGTTTGGGTAATAGCAGTAATTTACGATCGCTACCAGACTGTTCCCCAAGTGGAATGGCTGCTTTACGGCATTAAACCTGCGATCGTGGCGATCGTACTTCAGGCTGTATGGAATCTGGGTAAAAAGGCAGCTAAAGACGTGCCGACAACGATTGCAGGGGTGGCTGCGATCGCAGGTTATTTTGCTGGAATCAATGAAATTTTGCTGCTAATTTTAATTAGTATTATTGTTATGCTAGTGAAAAATTGGCAATCCAGAGGACGCACAGTCGGAGCATTTTTATTGCCTTTCTCAGGATTTATAGCCCAGGTTAGCAATACAACAGCCGCAGTAACATCAGTCAGTTGGGTGAGCGTTTTTCTTTTCTTTCTTAAAATTGGATGCGTGCTTTATGGTAGCGGTTATGTATTGCTAGCATTTCTACAACAGGATTTAGTCGAGCGCCATCATTGGCTGACATCACAGCAACTTTTAGATGCCGTTGCCATCGGGCAAATTACACCTGGGCCTGTATTCACTACTGCCACATTCATTGGATATTTACTAGCTGGAAATGCAGGCGCGATCGCTGGTACTGTCGGCATTTTTTTACCAGCCTTTGTACTGGTATGGGTAGTTAATCCTTGGGTTCCTAAATTACGTCAATCTCCTTGGGCAAGTGGATTTCTAGATGGCATGAATGCAGCGTCTTTGGGGTTAATGGTAGGAGTCACTTATACTCTGGGACGAGTTGCATTGGTGGATTGGTTAACAATTATTGTAGCAATTTTGAGCGCGATCGCAGTGTTCCAATTTAAGATTAATTCAGCGTGGTTAGTGCTGGGAGGGGGGGCGATTGGATTGACTTCATACTTATTGGGATTTATGGGCTGAGGGGTAGCGTAGCCTTTTTTAGACATCACTCTTCAATACTCCGAATAGTTTTTGAGCAAGGACGCGATGCCTACGGTAAGCTTCGCTAACGCAACACAGGACAGAAGCAAAAATTTTTGTAATCGAAGTTGAAACTCATTTAGTTTATACATTATCTGTGCAAAAAGCTCCCTTTGCGATCGCGCCCATGCAAAGAAAACGGGTTTCTCTGAAAAATTGTTAGTTTCTCCACTAGATATCTAGCAAGTATTCCTTAACGGCTTCAATGCCTTGTTCGTAGGCAGCAGCGAGGTCAGGGTTTAGAGGGTTGTCATCAAGGTAAAGCTCTTGCAACTGGGAGAGAGAAGCGATCGCCTCTGGCACTTGTGTCAATTGGTTGTAGCTGAGGTCAAGCCCTTGCAAATGAGTGAGAGAAGCGATCGCCTCTGGCACTGCTGTCAATTCGTTGTCGCTGAGGGAAAGCCTTTGCAACTGGGTGAGAGAAGCGATCGCCTCTGGCACTGCTGTCAATTCGTTGCCGACGAGGTAAAGCTCTTGCAACTGAGTGAGGGAAGCGATCGCCTCTGGTAGTTCTGTCAATTGGTTGCCGACGAGGTAAAGCTCTTGCAACTGAGTGAGGGAAGCGATCGCCTCTGGTAGTTCTGTCAATTGGTTGTTGCTGAGGTTAAGTGAGCGCAACTGGGAGAGAGAAGCGATCGCCTCTGGCACTGCTGTCAATTCGTTGTCGCTGAGGGAAAGCCTTTGCAACTGGGTGAGAGAAGCGATCGCCTCTGGCACTTTCCTCAATTGGTTGTTGTTGAGGTAAAGCCATTCCAACTGGGTGAGGGAAGCGATCGTCTCTGGCACTTCTGTCAATTGGTTGTAGCTGAGGTTAAGCCTTCGTAACTGGGAGAGGGAAGCGATCGCCTCTGGCACTTCTGTCAATTGGTTGAAGTTGAGGTTAAGCGTTTGCAACTGGGAAAGGGAAGCGATCGCCTCTGGCACTTGTGTCAATTGGTTGTTGCTGAGGTAAAGCTTTTGCAACTGAGTAAGAGTTGCGATCGCCTCTGGCACTTCTGTCAATTTGTTGTAGATAAGGTTAAGCGTTTGCAACTGGGAGAGGGAAGCGATCGCCTCTGGCACTTCTGTCAATTTGTTGTTGCTGAGGTTAAGTATTTGCAACTGGGAGAGGGAAGCGATCGCCTCTGGCACTTTTGTCAATTGGTTGCAATCAAGGTCAAGCCTTTGCAACTGAGTAAGAGTTGCGATCGCCTCTGGCACTTCTGTCAATTCCATATAGCCAAGATCGAGTTTTGTTGCTCCCTCTTGCTGTGCTTTTTCAATGCACTGTTCAGCTTTTCGATATGCTTCATCCCGTGCCATTGCTAACTCCCTTTTACTGGATACGACAATCTTTAATAACTAACTAACAAGTAATAACTAACTAATGTGTGTTTCCTTCGTCTAAAATTCTGTATAATTATCTCACAAAAAGCTAGTAATGATTTATAGCAATACTTCGGACAGTTTGAGATTGCGATCGGCAGAATTTGGTTCAAAGGTACATTGTTGCGCTTCAGCGCTCTTTGAAGGCAAAGCCCAATAACTCTAACTTCCAGACTTTGCTAGGCTCGCGCCTGAGAAAACTGTCCGCAGTATTGTTATAATTCCGATGTAACTAGATTGATATCAGTCCTAGAGATGTTAAAATTATTGGCGATGAAGCTCACACAGCCGGACTTTCTTGGGAAAATCCAGCTCAATATACCAATAAGGAGAATCAAACAAAATGCGAATCTTAATGATGGGTGGCACTCGATTTATCGGCGTTTATTTAACTAAGATTTTAGTAGCCCAAGGCCATGAAGTGGTACTATTTAATCGCGGCAAAAAACCCGCGCCCGTTGACGGAGTACAACAAATTCATGGCGATCGCACCGATGCTTCCCAACTCAAAGAAAAATTATCATCAGAAAAATTTGATGCAATTTTTGACAATAATGGTCGCGAACTAAGCGACACTCAACCCCTAGCAGAGATATTTAAAAATCAAGTTAAACACTTCGTTTACATGAGTTCTGCGGGAGTTTATTTAAAGTCGGATCAATTACCTCATATTGAAGGTGATGCCACCGATCCAAAGAGCCGCCATTTGGGTAAATACGAAACAGAAACCTACCTCAAAGATGCTGGTTTGCCTTGGACTTCCATTCGCCCTACTTATATTTATGGGCCGCAAAATTATAACGATTTAGAAGCATGGTTTTTTGACCGGATTGTGCGCGATCGCCCTATTCCCATTCCTGGCAATGGAATGCACATCACACAACTCGGTCATTGTCAAGATTTAGCTAAGGCAATGGCTGCTGTCTTAGGCAATGAAAAAGCCATAGGGCAGATTTATAATGTATCAGGCGATCGCTACGTTACCTTTGACGGTTTAGCCCGCGCTTGCGCCGCCGCCGCTGGTAAATCCACCGATATAAAAATCGTACATTACGACCCCAAAAAATTTGATTTTGGCAAGCGTAAAGCCTTCCCCATGCGCGTGCAACACTTCTTTGCTTCAGTGAATAAAGCCATGAGTGAACTCAACTGGCAGCCAGAATTTGACTTAGTTTCAGGATTAAAAGATTCATTCCAGAATGATTATTTGACCTCTGGACGTGACAAAGCTGAGATTGATTTCTCAGTCGATGATGAAATCTTGCAAGCAGTTCAAAATTGACTTAATATTATGTAGGGTAAGATGGGCGCTGCATTGGTATCAACTTAATCTTAAACCGACCGTCTGGCAAGGGTTAAAACCCCCGCCTCACAGTTTAAGTCCTCTAAAGAGGACTATAAATTAGGACTTTTAAACTCATTAGTCCTCTTCAAAGGACTTAAGCTATTAGACGGGGACTTAAGTCCCTGGCAGTCTTTCAGCTTAAGTTGATACCAATACAGCACCCACCCTACAAGATTAACTAGGTAAATCTCATGCAGGGAACCACACTCGGCAGCCGCTACAACATTATCCGCCACTTGGGAGGCGGAGGATTTGCCCAAACTTACCTAGCTGAAGACAAACAGCTACCAGGTAATCACCGCTGCGTTGTCAAGCAACTTAAACCTCAAGCTACAGATCCCGCAACTTTACAAATAGCTAGACGTTTATTCGATACCGAAGCGCAAGTATTGTATAAATTAGGCGATCGCGATCGCATTCCCCAACTTTTTGCCTACTTTGAAGAAAATCAAGACTTTTATTTAGTTCAAGAATTCATTGAAGGTCATAATTTAAGCGAAGAATTAACCAAAACTTCCCTAAACCAAGGAAGGTTAAGCGAAGATGAAGTCATTTCTCTATTGCAAGAAATTCTGGAAATTTTAGACTTCGTACACCAGCAAAACGTCATCCACCGCGATGTCAATCCCCAGAATATTATCCGGCGAGATAGCGACGGAAAGTTATTTTTAATTGACTTTGGGGCTGTCAAAGAAATCACCACTCAAATCATCAATTCTCAAACAAATAATGGCTTGAGTGTGAGCATTGGTACTCCCGGTTATATGCCTAGCGAACAAGCTCACGGCAATCCCAAACCTAGCAGCGATATCTATGCAGTTGGCATGATTGGAATTCAAGCAATTACAGGGGAAGTTCCCCATCAATTACCAACAGATCCCGATACAGAAGAAATTATTTGGCAGACAAAAGTATCAGTCAGCCCTGAATTTACTAAAGTCTTAGATACAATGGTGCGCTATGATTTTCGGCAACGCTATGCTAATGCAGGTCTAGCTTTGCAAGCTATTAAAGAATTGAAAACTCCTCTTGGTGCTACTGCACCATTAATTCTACCTGCATCTTCGCCCAAGCCGACAAAAAAACGCGCCGATCTCTATTTAAAAAGCGGTCTAATTATTGGGCTAATTGGCCTCGGTATCGCTGCATCTGCTTATCTTGTTAATATCTTCAATTCTGCGAATGCTACTGAGTTACACACTAGAGGCAATACTCTTTATAATTTAAATAGATATGAGGAAGCGCTCGCAGCTTATAACCAAGCAATTAAGATCAAAGGAGACTATGCTGAAGTTTGGAAAGATAAGGCTAAGGCGCTCTATGAGTTGAAGAAATATAAGGAATCTAGAGAAGCTTGCGACAAAGCAATTCAACTCAATCCTGAATACTTAGAAGCCTGGACAGATCGGGGTTATACTCTCGATAAATTAGAGAAATATCAAGAGGCGATCGCATCTTTCGAGCGAGCTTTGGAAATTCAGCCTGACTATCCAGAAGCCTGGAAAGGAAAAGGGGACGCACTGTTAAATTTACAGCGTTATGAAGAAGCGATCGCCTCTTACGAGAAAGCTGTTAAATCTCAGCCAAATTTCTATGATGCTTGGTATAGTAAGGGAATAGCACACCAGAATTTAAAACAGTATCAACCCGCTTTTGATGCTTATAAACAAGCCGTAGAATTAAAGTCGGATAACTCTAAAGCTTGGTATAATTTAGGGAATGTTCAGCTAGAATTGAATAAAAATCAAGAAGCTGTAGAAGCTTATGAAAAAGCCGTGCGCTTTCAGCCTACTTATTATCAAGCTTGGTACAGTAGAGGTATCGCGCTGATGAAGTTAAGGCAATATGAAGATGCGGCAAAAGCTTATAAACAGGCGGTGACATTAAAAGGAAATTACTACCAAGCTTGGTATAATTTAGGCTGGTCGCTGCACCAATTGCGGCGTTATGAAGATGCGATCGATGCTTATAATAAAGTGCTAGATTTACAGTCAAGAGAATATCAGGCGTGGTATAATAAAGGGAATGCTTTATACAATTTGAAACGCTACGAAGAGGCGATCGCGTCTTATAATGAAGCCGTCTATGTCAAGCCAGACTATTATGAAGCTTGGTACAGTAGAGGTAATGGGCTGTTAGAATTAAAAAGATATCAAGATGCGATCGCATCTTACGATAAAGCAGTTAGGTATAAGCCAGACTACGGAGCAGCAATAGAAGGGAAAAAGCGGGCCGAAAGTCAGCTAAGTTTATCCGACATCACCCCCCAACCCCCTTCCGTACAAGGTTCCGAGGAGTAGCGAGATTATAGCAATCCTAAATCATTTGTGAATTTCTTACTCCCTCCCCTTAGCAAGGGGAGGGTTGGGGTGGGGTAAAAAATTTACGATTCATTTAGGATTGCTATAGGATAGTAAAATATAGTTAAACAGGCTCATTTTTTTCTGGCCATAAGTAAACTGCACCAGAAATCAACGTCAAGAGCACAGAAATCCAGAAAGCCACTAGAGAGGGAACTACCCAGACATCAGGTAGGGGAGCAATTAAAAGTGCGATCGCCACTATTTGACTCACTGTTTTTAATTTTCCCCAAATATTAGCCCCCGAAATTGCCGTTTTGCTCACCCGCCATCCCGCGATCGTCAACTCCCGTGCCAAAATTAAAAACACTCCCCAAGCAGGAACCTCCCCAAGTTGAATTAATACCAATAAAGGCGCAAGAACCAGCAACTTATCCACCAAAGGGTCTAAAAATTTACCTAAATCGGTAATTTGATTGAGTTTCCTAGCTAAGTAGCCATCCAGCCAATCCGTACCCGCCGCTAAGAGGAAAATCCCTAAACAAATCCAGCGAGTTTGGACAGTTGGTGACTGCAAACCATAGAGGAGAAAGGGGACTCCCAGCAAGCGAGAGAAGGTGATCCAGTTAGGCAAATTCATAGATTAGGGGCTAGGGGCTAGGGGCTAGGGGCTAGGGAAGAAGGAAGAAGGAAGAAGGAAGAAGGAAGAAGGGAAGAAGGGAAGAGAATTTAAGGAATTAGGAAACTACACTGTTCTAACTACCTTGGCGGTTGCTAAACAATTAAAATTGTTAACAGTTAACCGTACTTATTAACAAGCACCGCTTTTATTGAGCACAACCCAAACTGTTTTCCAAATCAAGCTGATGTCGTAAAGAACAGACCACTTATGCTGATAATCAACATCCATCCGTACAATGTCTTCAAAATCTTTCACAGTCGAACGTCCATTTGCTTGCCATTCACCGGTAATACCAGGCTTCACATTCAACCGCATCCAGTGGTGACTTTCATAATTAGCGACTTCATCCTGAGTTGGAGGCCGAGTTCCTACTAAACTCATCTCTCCCATCAGTACGTTCCAAAATTGCGGTAATTCATCCAAGCTAGTACAGCGTAAAAACCGTCCTACGCGCGTAATTCGAGGATCGTTCTCATTCTTGAAAATGTGACCCTTGGCTTCATTATTAACTAAATGCTTGAGCTTTTCGGCACCGACAACCATTGAACGGAATTTCCAAATTTTGAATAGCTGTCCGTTAAAACCGCAGCGAACCTGACTGTAAAACAGTGGGCCTGGGTTGTCGAATTGCATTGCGATCGCTAATGGAATTGCCACAATCGCAGTCAGGGCTAATCCTACCAAAGCTCCCAATATATCAATCAAGCGCTTTGTGAGGCTAGTTACAGATGGATGAACTGGCTCGTTCGACTGATTAACCCTGTAATTGTTGACCAGAACTAACGCATTGATTGCGGGTATTAGGGGGAAATTAGATGTGGTAGTCACAGCTTGCACTCTGTTTTTCTAAAGGTCAATTAGCCTTCTCGTAAATATCTTACGAGACTTACTTACGAGAGAGAGTATAGAAGTGTCCAACTTTGCACAATCTTTAAAAATACCCTTGGGTATTGTAAAGTTATTGTATATTTATTTTTGAGAAAAATAAGATTCTAGTGAAATTACGGAGAAATACATAGGTAGAGATCGATGTGAATTAAATACATTTCTTCCTAATGCTTTGGGGGGGATTCCCCATCATGGGTGTGAGGTTTTGTACTCAACTGATTTGAAATCTGCTTTAGTTTTTATAGGACTTATACATGAGGCATCCCCAATCCTCTTAAAAAAGCGGACTTCAAGTTCTCTCCTTTTTAAAATGGCGACTTTAAAGACCTATTAGAGATTGAGATAGAGGCTCCTCTAGCTTTTGCTGGCTGCTTGCCATCAACCTACCTACGTATTCGCGCATATACTTAGCCTGCTCTTGATTGAGTCGATATTGGCGATTGCCTACCTGCTCAAACAGCGGTGCGGCTCCCATCATTGCTAACTCAGGATTTTCCCTAGATGCAGAACTCAGCAAGAGTGCATCTTCTTTAGAAGGCAATAAGCCTAGAGGCAATTGACCCTCTAAAATTGGCAGAATCCTTGGTAAGCAAGTACGAGTATTGAGCCCTCGGCGCTCCAAAGCCTGCGTAATTTCACTGATACCAAGAGGAGTGACGGTAAAGGCCTGCATCAGTTCCCATAGCAGAAAATAATCGCTGTACTGCTGGCGGGGTCTATCTAGAACTTGAGGATAAAGAGGTAAAGTTGCTAAACCCCAAGCAACGCGACCAATTTTGGATTTTGGGGAAGGAGAAACAGAAGGAAGATTAGCAGGGCGATCGTGAATCACGATCGCATTAGGGAGTTTCTGGCGTAACCAACGAGCGATCGCCGACCAAGAAGCATTTCCCCCCGTACAAATAGCTTGATTAATCGCTACCGGGGACATTCCAGCTTGACTGAGCATCGCGTTAACTTCGCGATTCAACTGCTGAACGAAAGGCACTAACACCTTAGTTTCCAAATCTCGCCGCTTGACTTCCCAACGGCGATCGCCAATCTCCAAATTAAAGCGATCTTGGTCTTGTAAAATCACCTTCAAATTTGCCGCCGCCGCCAAAAGTTCTAATCCCAAAGGCGAACTCTGTAACCGCCCTTGCAATTGGCATCGCGCCGCCACATCCGCGTAACCCCCTCGCGGTAATTGAGTTAACGGGTCAAAAGATTCATCCTTCAGTAGCAATTGACAGATAATATCTTGGTCAAGAGCATTGCCACCATAAGCAAAGCTGTGACAAGTAAAGTGTGAATAAGTTAAATTTTCTAGATTTTCAGGCAAATCTACCAAAGCTAATTCCGTAGTTATCGCCCCAGAATTAATAATTAAAGTACCCCCCGGTGCGATTTTAGAATTGAGGTTGTGAATTTTAGATTCAGCTTCCCCCAAATTCGGTGTTAATTCCGAAAGTAAAGTCGCGATCGCATCCTCAACCACAAAAATCTGAGAACTCTCCGTTACCAATCCCGCACCTAGCACCGCTTCCCGGAGGTTGTGGCGGTAAGCATCACCCCAGCCAGCCGGAGTCCCCAAAATCACACCCCCCAACTGCCGCAGTGCAGCATCTAAAATCGAGGGTTCTAGTCCCACAGCGTGCAATCGCAAACCTAGAACATTTTCCCTCGCCGGATTTAATCCCTCTAACAGCGCCCCCAAACCGTGTAACAGCCAAGCCAGAGAAACATCCTCCTGCTGCGACCACTGCAACATCGGCTCAAATAGAAAACCCCCCTCACCCTCTGTATTCCCCTCCTGTAAAGCAGAACTCACATAGGGTATACCCACCTTCAAATAGTGCTTAAAATTTTGTAGTAACAGTCCCCCATCTTCCAAAGGCAGTCCTGGCTGACCCACAGACTTAACAACCACCTTCCCCGCTAATAGAGAAACCACAGCAGGAATCCGAAAGCACTCCGATTTAGGATTTTGGGCATCCACCTCCCAATAGAGGGGATAAACCTCTTTACTGTCACGGTTTAACAGAGCCACCGAGAGCATAGTTGTACCAAAATCAATCCCCAAATACCAGTTAGAGCTTCGAGGAGTTGGAGATTGGGGAAGAGGAATCGGAAAAATCGGGAAGGATGGGGGAGATGGAGAAGGTAGGGAGGATTTCACTTCCCCATCTCCCCCATCTCCCCCATCTCCCCCATCTCCCCCATCTCCCCCATCTCCCCCATCTCTTAGATCAAATAACCCTACCTTTTTTTTTTCACCGCCTGGAGTTTCCAGACTGCGCTTTACTTGACCTGTAGTTTGGACTTGTCGCGAATTTAGATCCGGTCTAGGGGGGTAATTAAGCGGCGTTGCCTCCGCCTCCATTAAGCTTGATAAAATATCTTCCAGAGTCATATTGGAAGAATCGCCTTGAAAAAATTCAGGGGCTGCGGTTTCCACCTCTACAGCATGGGGCGCTGCTGCGACTGGCATCTCGAAAACTTCTGTAAATAAGTCATCAAGAGTGGTCATTTCTTCTTCCGCAGAGACGATAAAGGGATTTTCTGCTTCCACTTGAGAGAAATCGCTAAAAGTAAATGGTTCTGGACTGGCAATGCTGCTGGCTTCTTCGGGGAGAGCGCTATCCATGCCTTCTAAACTGAAAAGGTCAGCCTGCAAACGTTCTAGGCTATTACGATCGAGCAAGATTGCCTGTTCTTGCTCCTCATCTGGTGGTTCTACGGGCAACAAATTCTCGTCTGGGGATGCTTGGACATAGATATCGGCATCCCACTCTGCTAGCGCGTCATATTCGGTACTTTCCTCTGAACTGCTGGCCGCAGGGGTCAGGTTTTTGGGCTTTCTGAGTTCTTTTGAGGAGGTTTTTGAGGCTGTGGCTGTGCTTGGAGGCGGGCCCTTTACAGGCTTTACTGGAACGTTCTCATTCTCATCTCCGAATACATTGCTCAGATCGGCAAGTGTTTCCCTACTAGCTGGGCTATCAGGCGGGGATGGAGCTGCGGGTGCTGGTGGTTCGGGATCGAGTTCGAGCAAGGTTTCGCCAAATAAGTCTGCATCTGCGATCGCTGGGCTATCGACGAAATTACCAGCGACAAATTCTGAATCTTCCGCGACTAGAAAATCTTCTAGCAAATCCTCGCTCTCCACATTAGTTATAGTTGGTTCAGGACTTGGCTCTGGTTCCCTATTGGGAGATTCTAATAGAAAATCTTCCAGATAGTCTTCGCTTTCAGTATTAGTTAGGGTTGATTCAGGAATTTGTTCCGATTCTACATTAGGAGATTCTAGTAGAAAATCTTCCAGATAGTCTTCGCTTTCAGTATTAGTTAGGGTTGATTCAGGACTTTGTTCGGGTTCCACATTGGGAGATTCTAATAGAAAATCTTCCAGATAGTTTTCGCTTTCAGTATTAGTTATAGTTGATTCAGGAATTTGTTCGGGTTCCACATTGGGAGATTCTAGTAGAAAATCTTCTAGGGAATCCTCACTATCAACATCAGCCAGAGTTGATTCCGTCATTTGCTCTGGCGCATTGCGATCGCTGACTTCTGTAGACTCGAAAAGTGAGACAGTGGAAACTTCGCCCTTCCTACCCGAACCTTTCTCTGGTTGCTTTGAGACTTCTACAACAGGGGTGAAGAGGCTGTCATATAAATCTTCCAGTTCGCCGCTTTCCTCAGTCATCATCGCCTCAGATGGCGTTTCAGAGCTGGAGGATTCTAGGCTCAAAAAATCATCTTCTGGGGGAATAGGAGAATGCTCTTGAGTACCTGAGTGCCTGAGTTCTTCTCTATTGTGTCTCAACTGTGCAAACTGAGGAGACAGTTCTGTTCCCGGATAGGGCAGTTTTTCCTCTTCTCCGATCTCGCCCCGATCCCTTTCAATTCTAGGCGTTGGTTCTGGGCGCGACCTAACTACCAAATCCTCCTGTAAAGCTACCTCATTTTGATTGAGGGTACTTATGGGTGCTGTGGGGGCGACTGGACGGGTTGCGGTTTCTATATTGGCGACAGGAATTGAGGATTTTACATAAGATGAAGCCTCTCGACCTAACTGTTCTGCCAAGTGGCTAACTAAAGCTGCAAACATGGCTTCACCCTGCTGCCCCAAGCTGTGCATTTTTTCAAGTCCCTGGGACAAGGATTCTTGATAGGTTTGCAGATTCCTTTGCAGTGCCTCAAATACAATGGTTAGGGTGGAATCGAGCCTCATTAAGTCGCGATCGGATTGGGCTTGTAACAGCCGTATTTGCTCAATACGCTGGGCGGGGGTGAGCAGTGGTAGTTCCCCTGCATTTGCGTCCCCGGTTGCGGAAGCTGAGGTCAACTGTGGCGCAGATTCCGTGCCCAAGAGATTGTTTTGTAAGAACTGAGCTTCTAGGTTACTAAGTGCTTGGGCGACATCGCGAGCCAAACTTTCTTGCAAGCGTGCCATTAGTACCTGCAAGAATTCGGAAATAATTTGTTGCTGGTTAGCCTGCTGCTGAGCTAGAGAGTATTGATCTTGCCGTCGCTGCTCTAGCTGTTTAATTTCAGAGGTGAGGGCTTGCCGTTCTTGCCGTAGAGCTTGTATGTCGTCTTGTAGTGGCTGCGTGAGATTGGTACGCAGAGAGTTCATTTCTCCGATTACGGCTTGCAAGATTTGCCCCGCCGTTGAGCGAATATCGCTATCCGTAGGTGGGGGTGTTGTGGGTTGGCGATCGCGGAGATCTGGGAGTTCGCGATCGCCTTGCTGTAACCCAGCTTCCTCGGCCACATCGCTGTGAGTCAGGTTTTCATTTACAACCTGTGTAGCCTTCTGTTGGGATAAATAGCTGCGAATGCGATCTAAGACTTGGCGCTGGTGGATGGTTTCGACCGAAGCCATCCAAGGTAGGCGCGGGCTGGGCTTGCTGAGTACCTCGTCAATATCAGCAAGAAGTGCCTGAATTTGATCCTGTTGAGAATTCAAGGGTGGAACCTCTACCAAATGCGGCTAGTGCGATAGATTTTGACTCATGCTGGAGATTTTGACTCTCCCCTAGCGATCGCTGAGGGATTCATTGCCATTTAGGGTAAAACCCTACTAGGGATGTCAAAGTCCCTTTAACTATTGTGCCTAACTATTTTTGAGATGTTAGGATACTGCATACTTGAAATTCATCATTACTCTTACCTGTAGCATTACTGGCTACTTTATCATGGCTGGTTTTAACCTGCGGCGGCTTTTCATCTGCTAACTCCTAACTCTGTACAATCAGTCTAATCCCTCTTCCTCCCTCACGCTCGTTACCTCAAGCTATAGGAGTTTCCACCGACGGGGGTTTGGGCAGGCGACGAATGTACTCCCTCAACACATGAGACATCGTTACATCTTTGTGGTTAGCGAATTCTTTTAGTTTTTCTAGTTCATATTGGGTAAGCCTTAAGACTAATTTTTTATCTTTATTCATGGCTAGACATTAATGGTACAATATTTGGATGGTAACATGGGAAGTTATTTGGGATTTGCCCCATTTGGCAAGAGTGATAGCAAACCTTTGGGCTATCATGACTGTGGATTTTCCTTTGATGTTGACTTCTGGCAGGTTAATTTGGCCTTTGGCTGCACTCAACTCTCGCCAGTGTTGCCCCTGCGCTGTCGGCACTCTTTGGACTCACCTGATGGGAAAATCACATATCATTTTTATTGGTTGTTGTCAAGGCTAGGGAATCTGGAAATTTCAGGTGTTTAAATGTTGCGCCTAGCTGCAATGATAGCTTTGGGCTATAAGTTCTCGGAACCGCTTTCTTGGAAAGTGGGCCGCTATTTCTAACCTCCACCGCCTCTCTTTCGCGCGTTTATTAATAAAAATGGCCTCATGGATGACCGCTACCCCCCCCGTGATTCCCAGTCAAACGTTCACCAATTAATGCTCTCTACTGCTTTTTTTTCAGGCTTGCCTGAGACTGTAACTGATAGAGCAACTGTACACATCGTTACCCGCAGCCATCCGGCCAACCAGGTGATTTTGCTGGAGAACGACTGGGGCAGTTCAGTGTATTTTATTTTGGATGGTTGGGTGAAAATTCGCACCTACAACTTGGATGGTAAGGAAGTAACGCTCAATATTTTGGGCAAAGGAGAACTATTTGGCGAAATGGCGGCGCTTGAAGAAGCCCCGCGCTCCACAGATGTAATTACTCTGGCTCCGACTTTAATTGGTAATATGCCAGCTCAAGATTTTGTGCAATTAATTCATTCCGAGCCCTTGGCTGGGATTCGATTGGCTCAACTGATGGGGCGACGGCTACGGCAAGTCAACCGAAGGCTGAGGTTGCGCGAGTCAGACAGTACCTCACGAGTGGCAGATATTTTGTTGTTTTTGGCAGAAGGTCAGGGGAAATCCTCTTTACAAGGAGGAACGGAGATTCCCAACCTCCCACACCGAGAATTAAGCAGTCTGAGTGGCTTAGCGCGGGAAACTGTGACGCGGGTACTGAGTAAGCTGGAAAAAAAGCAGTTAATTCGCCGCGATAAGGATGTCCTTTGTATTCCAGATATGCACGCCTTAGAACGCTTGTTAGTATAAAAGTTGGAGGCTTTGGCAGTTAATAACTTGCTAACTGCTAATTGCTAGTTGCTATTCAGGAGAAACTATGACTTTTCACAAAATTTTTGTGGGCTTAGATGATTCAGAGTTAGGTCACAAAGTCTTTGCTCAAGCTTTAGATTTAGCGGTAGCAAATAAAGCTGAAATGATGTTATTTCATGCTGTCGTCATTAACCAGTTTGGAGAAAGAGGAACCGCGATCCCGGTCGATCTAGCGATGAATTTTGAATTAGCAGAACAAGCTTATCAAGCTCAAACTGTGCGAATTGAAAAGCAGTTAGAACAAGGTCGATCGCTATTAAGTCATTACTATAGTGCAGCGGCCAACCAGAACATTAAAGCAGAATATGACTGCCAGACGGTTGAGGATGCTGGTCATTCTATTTGTGAATTTTCCCAGAATTGGGGCGCGGATTTAATTGTATTAGGAAGGCGCGGCCGCACAGGGTTGGCAGAAGTAATGCTTGGCAGTGTCAGCAATTATGTTTTACATCATACTAAGGGTTGTGTTTTAGTGGTTCAATCCCATTAATAATCAGGATAGGGGTGGCATCGATCGGGTCTGAAATCTAAATTCTAAATTCTAAAATCGGATGAGTGATTATTTTGACGCTGGCAAAGGATCTAGCCCCGTGAATTCGCCCAAAACTGAGAGCGAAAATTATGGGATAGAAGATTCAGAGCCAAAGGCGGAGCCTGCTATATCGGGCGATTTTTCTGGCCCTTTGAGTATGGTAGAAACGGCGTTTCTCGCCAGTACCGCTAGTTTAATTTGGCTGGTGAATTACTATTTTCCGATGGGCCCGCTGCTGCGGATTTTTTTCCCGGTGCCGATCGCTCTAGTATATTTGCGATGGGGTCAGCGATCGGCCTGGATGGGGGCTTTAGTTTCTGGGTTGTTGCTGTCTGTACTGATGGGCCCGACTCGCAGTATTTTATTTGTAATCCCTTTTGGGCTGTTGAGCGTGCTTTTGGGCGGACTATGGCGGCGGGGAGCTAGCTGGTCTGTTTCGATTGGTTTGGGCGCTATTGTGGGTTCTTTTGGTTTCTTTTTCCGGTTTTGGTTGCTTTCGCTACTGCTGGGGGAAGACCTCTGGCTTTATATAACCAGTCAAGTTACTGAGCTCGTAGAATGGGGATTTGTGAAGTTGGGGGTGCTGGCAGTGCCAAATCTGACTTTGGTTCAGGCGATCGCAACAGGGATGATCGTGCTTAATAATATTATCTATCTATTCGTTGTACATCTAGTAGCTTTACTACTTTTAGATCGGTTGGGAAACCCTATCCCTCGTCCGCCAAATTGGGTACAAGTGTTAATTGATTATGAGGATTAATGGCTAATAGCTAATGGCTAATGGCTAATAGCT
>NZ_CACA01000318.1:0-39485 GCF_000180455.1 Kamptonema sp. PCC 6506 | reverse complement strand
ATTAGCCATTACCCATTACCCATTAGCCATTACCCATTACCAATTAACACAATTGAGACCAAATTATAACTTTTTATTAATTAATTGAGGGGTATTACCCCTTAAGGGTGTATGCTAGTAAGCATAGTAGATGCACCCTGACGAGCGCCCGCAATTTGGGCGTTTTTTATTTTCAACCTGGAGATTGGTTGAGGGCCCACTTCCACCACTGAGTTAGGGATCTCACAGCGCCCAAACTCTGCATCCCTGGAGCTCGCGCCGCCGCTAAACTCTCAATAGAGCGCAGGGCAGCATATTGTAAACCCAGGAAACTATCTACAGGTGCGTAGGGGCCACCTAAAGTAATTGCGCCTGCGGCATACATTCGGCCCCCTCGATCGCCCCAGCTTCCCTTAGCAAGAAGGGCATTTGATGTTTTCCCCTGATTAACGGGAGTCAGAGGCGATCGCATTTCCCGTAATTCAAAATCATTACTAATACTCAAACGCCCCAAATGATTGAGAGGGAGGTTATATTGATTGACTAAATCTTCTAGCAGCGGGCTCGTCTTGACTTTAGCATCCAAACCAGTCGCATCAATAATAAAATCCGCCGCTAACTGTAGCTGTCCCTTTAACCCCTTCTCCTGAATATAAGTCACCGTGCGGTTTTGAGCATCCCGTTCGACTCGTTCCACTTCCCCAAAAGTAATTTGATACCATCCTTGACTGAGGCCTTCTCGGACTATACGCCGCCAATCGCTGCGATTAGCAGTAGTAGTACCACCCCAATCCGTCAGAAGTTCTGAGCGATTCTCAATAGCAGCATTCTCCAGAATTACCCGCAAGTCCCCGCCCCAGCAAGCTTTTGGCCAGTTGAAAGGCTGAAATTCACAGTGATTTTCTACTTTTCGTCTGGCGCGACCGAATTTATTACCTTGCGGTCTAGGCGATCGCATCAAATGCAATACTTGAATATTCTGATTTCTCGCCCTAGCTTCATAAAGCCGCTGTACCACCCGCGAAGCTACAATTCCCCGACCTCTAATCAATACTGTGCCACCATTGCGTTCTAAATATTCATAGACAAAATCGTGACTTTCATAGGCATTAACAACTGACTTGAAATCGCGGGTTTGTTCGCGATAAGCTTGCAAATCCGGGAGGAACTGAATCGCTGGATAGCCCGTAGCTAAATGCACATATTTAGCTATAACAAAAGCATGAGAGCGTTGGCTAGCACTAGAAGAAGAATAAGCGATCGCATATCTACCATCATCAGTTTTACGAATACTCAGAACTCGTCCATAGCGATAGATTTCTTTCCACCCAATTCTATCAGCTTCTCTATCAATTGAATCGAACACATTACCAGATTTTGGCGTGTAAGTTTCCGCAAAAGTTGGTTCTGAAAAAACTTGCCACATCAACTTCAACGACTTGCCCAAATGTCCATCCAGCATTTCCCGCCAAGCTTCTCGCACTGCGTAGGGAGGCCAACCCCAAATATTATCGGGACAGGAATCAGAATTGGAACGTAATCTTTCGTGGGCTGGAATTTGAGAATTGAGACAGAGGCGTTGATAGCGAGCGTAGGGTTTATCTTCCATCCCTAAAGCCCAAATTTGAGAAGTTTTTACTCCACAAATTCTTAGTAAATTTACCCAAAAGAAACTACCCAATCCTCCCCCAATTGCAGCATAATCAATTTCACTAACTGGTAAGCCAGTAGCATAGATTGATTGTGCTGTCAAAACAGCAGATTGCAAAAATATAGGCGGGGGAAAGCCACTTCCTCTAGAGCCGCTGGGTGAAGGTGGAGACAGAGGTAGTTGGGGAAACCAATTAGGATCGGGTAAATTTGTAGTGGGGTTGAAAAAAATCTGGGAATTTCTAGTAGGTAAACTATGACTAGGGGCGAAGTAAATAACAATTGAATAGGGGCCAATTTGGAGAGTATCGCCATTAGCTAAAACGCTGCGATGTTGGCGGATACCATTGACAAAAGTACCGTTGCGGCTGCCTGTATCCGTCACAACAATACTGCCTTTTTCTAAAGCGATCGCGGCGTGGAAGCGAGAGACTTGACTGTTGTTGAGGGCAATTCTAGAAACGCGATCGCCATTAATTGTCGCCGGCATACTCTCAAAGATTCGCCCTATAGCAATTGGTAGTTCCAGCAAGGGCTCGCGGCGATCGCCTAAGCTTGTGTCTTCCCAACTGAGTTGAAGGCGCAAGGGTTGAGGATTCATAATTTAGAAGGCAGGAGGCAGGAGGCAGAAGAAGGATAGAAGGAAGAAGGAAGAGAGAGAGAGTATTTTTGTAAAAAAACTGGTTTCTTTGGTGGGGTGCGTAAGTCTTGATTGTGTTAAAATATTAATTGATTTTGTAGGAAATGCAATTTTTTTACTTTAGGTAACTAAGGAGACTTGACGTAACTATCTTGTGTGCAGGAATATAAGTAATAAAATGTAAATAGATAGAACTGACGCTCCTCTGTCAGTCCAAGTAAATTTAAGTAAAGGATTTCAGCATAAATAGGACTTACGCAAAACTATCCGTAACGCCCTACTGCGATCGTGCGTAAGTCTTGATAAAATATCCTGACGCTGACACAATAGTGCTAGTCTGATTTATAAACAACAAAAAACTGACAAAAAGGATATTCATAGATGGTCAACGTTAACTTTCGTAAACTGCATCGCCAAATTTCACCGATTATATTCATCCCTTTACTATTAACAGCCTTAACGGGAGTTGCCTATCGGCTAGCAGAAAGTTGGTTAGGTATGGAAGAGGATGGAACCCAAAATTTCATGGATATTCATCTTTTTATGGATATTCACCAAGGAAGCTATCTCGGATATAAACTCAGAGCAGTTTATGTACTTTTACTAGCTTTGGGAACGATTGGACTAATTGTTACTGGTCTAACAATGACCAAACTTTTTGGTGCAAATCGTCGTGAACGACCAGATGCTAAACTTGATTTTCGTAAAGTTCACCGTATAGCTGCACCAATTATTTTCTTACCTTTAGCAGTCAGTGCAGTGACAGGTTTAATCTACCGAATTGGCAGCAGTTGGTTTCAAATGTCCGATGAGGTAGGAGAGATTTTCATGAAGATTCACCAAGGAGAATACCTGGGAGAATTTCTAATGCCCATTTATGTACTTTTGGTTGGTTTGGGAGCTATATTGATGCTGGTCAGTGGCATTAATATGACTGGAATTTTCCGTAAGAAACGGCAACCACAAATAGATAAAGAGAGCGATGAATAGAGAGATAAAAAAAGAGGGGATATGGGTGGCGATCGCAGCCACAAATAATACTGTTTAAATGGTGACATCCTATAGCGCAGGACTTACGCACCCAACCAAAGAAACAGCGTTTTTTGAGGAAAATATAGGAGGAGGCAGGAGGAGTAGAAATGGTTTGGGCAATCAAAAATTCCTAACCATTGTGGCGGTTGCTATACTTCGCCCGAACCTACAGCTTTTCTCAAAAACCGGGTTTTTAGAGCCATGAGCGTTAAGTCCTATAACCTTTACCGACATCCTAAACTTTCGCGCGTAGAAACCCCCGTAACTGAATTTACGCCCTCTGCTTTCTCGCACAGTAAATTAACTTGATATGAGTCAATAATTGCATCAGTAAAATCAGCACCAGAAATTGCTGTATCGTAAAACCTAGTCCGAGTCAAAATAGCCTCTGTAAAATTAGCATTAGTTAAATTTGCACCATCAAATGTCACCCTATCTGCTAAAGCACCGGAGAGATTTGCATTTGACAAATTGGCATTGAGCAAAACTCCCTTAGTTAAAATTGCGTTAGTCAAATCAGCACCTTCAAAATTTGTATTTCGCATCTCAGCAGCAACAAAAGTTCCTCCGGCTAAATCAGCTTTAGAAAAATCGCGATTTGACAAGTTAATGTTAGTGTAATTAATATTTGTTTTCGGCAATGCAAAAGCAGGAGTAGCGCTCAGTAGTACCCACATACAAGCCAGGATTAAAATTACGATCGGGCTGAGCAGACGATGTAAAATGGGTTTAATGAAATTTGCTATCATAAAAACCTCACGGGAGCTTGGAAACCCAGTGGCTTTAGCCCTGGGAGGAAAAAGGACGCGGGATACTTTAGTGTCCCGTCAATAGTCTCAAAATCCATAGTTATATCCATCCTTTTGATGAATAGAAAAACAATATTTGTGGTTGATTCCTTGAATTAATCCCTGAACTGCTGACACATTAAAACTACCAGATGAGCGAACAGCGACCCTACCCGTATAAGTGCCAATCTTTTTACCAGAAGTAACAACAGCTTTTACAATGTCACCTGTTTGAAAACCTTTAACAAATTTTAATCTAGGGACATACCGAGACGGAAATCCGAACTTGTCTGTGCGACACATCTGCCTTGAGCCATGCCCAGTGGCTTTGATATTTAGAGGCTGATTTGCTAATACGGAAATATTAGGTGTATCGCCTACACAAGCGGCGTCAAAGAAGTGGGTTTTTGGTAATTCCAACCGTAGGCGGTTGAATTTGGTCATTCCGCCAGAACCCGTGACAATGATCTTACCTGTTTCTTTTAGGCGATTAAATAAAGCCCATCGGGTTGAGTTGACAGCAGCGGCATCCTTCAACGGGCGCTTAGCTTGTGACAAGATTTTCTTCAAAACATCGGGCTTTTTCGCCAAAAATACCTTGATGTCTTTAGTCCCTTTCTTGGTATTACAAGATTCACAGGCCAAGCACAGATTAGATATCCTATTGGTTCCACCTGATGATTTAGGTTGAATGTGTTCAACTTGTAGCGGTATATTTTCCTCGCCACAGTAAGCACATCTCCTCTCCCATTTTTCAAGAAGATACTCACGGACTTCGTAACCTTGTAACTCCCCTTGTTGATACTTAATTCCTGATATCTCTGGGGTTTCCATTTTTTGTAAATCGAATCTGACTAATTCTTGAAAAATTGTTTTAATTGGTGCAAGTCTTGACAACTTGTTTACCCAAGTTAAAGTCGTTTCTACGCGGTGTTGAAGGCTAGGAGCTAACCAACCTTTAGGTCTGGTTCGGTTTAAAAACCTCGCCTGACGATACCTTGTGTGCCGACTTCTGCGGCCGCGCCGTAGAGAGCGACGAGACTCTAGCAAAGCCTTAATTACTTGGCCGCGATGAGTTAATTCGGCTACCCAGATCAGATTAGAATCTAAAATTAGAGCAAACCCAGTAACTTTTGAACCAGGGTCAATCTTTAAAGTGACAGGCTGCGGGTCTTGAATCACCTCTTTTTTCAAAATCATCGTGAAAGGATAAAGTCGAAAAACTTTACATTTGCCAGCTTTTAACAGCTTGCGTGCCAAAGATGGTTTGCATGGTGTTAGTGGTTTGCGGTTGGCATCTAAAACAAAAACGTAATTTGGTTGGATAGACATTGTTGTGTCCCTTCGATTTCTCGTAAAGTTCGCTTTGCCAATGTTATCAGGGCTTTTTACGCTGGCAGCACTGTCTCAGTGACCTTAAGACTATTTAACTGCAAACAACAGAGCGGAAAACTAGCGTCGCATTCTTCGGTGTTATGACCCCAATAACGTAGTCAATTAAGACTTAGGCGGGTAAGCACGGCTTCAGTTTATTTGCTGAAGCCCCGTGTCTTCAGACCGGGGTTGCTTACAAAAATTGGTACTAGCAGAGTGAAAAATATCCACTTCCATTATGCAAAATTCTGGCATCGAAAATCAAACACCTCCCATTTACCAGAGCAAACCAGGTGTTGGTTTAGAAGGATTTGGTCTTTCATAGCGCGGCCGATTCAAACCAGGATTAGCTGAGTCTGAAATTAAACCCCTTGGGCCTATGGCATCAATAAAGTTTAAAATGTCAGGATCGTTAGGCTTAAGCTTCAGAGCTTGTTGTGCAGATTTTCGCGCTTCAGACTCGCGTTTGAGACCCACAAGCGCGGCCGCTCTCAGCATCCATAATTGATAGTTGTCAGGTGCGATCGCAATGCTAAGATCGTAAGCTAGCACTGCTTCAGAATACCGTTCCAACTCCAACAATAGCGTTCCTTTGAGAGTCCAGGCTTCCCCTTGCTTGGGATCGATTTGAATTGCCTTATCTAAAGATGCGATCGCATCTTGATACCGTCTCAAATCGTAAAGCGCCTCGCCTCGCCCAGTCCAGGCGGGTGCGAAATCTGGTTTAATTCTGATGGCTTGGTCATAAGACGCGATCGCATCCTCGTAACGCTGCAAATTTCCCGCTAGCAAATCACCGCGAATATACCAAGCAACATAGTCATCAGGTTTAAATTGAAGCGCGCGATCGAAAGATGCCAAAGCTTCTCGATCTTGCTTCAAAAAAGCTAGCAAAGCACCGCGATCGCGCCAAGCCAAATGGAAATCAGGCTTAATTTTAGTCGCGCGGTCATAAGACGCGATCGCTTCTTGATACCGTTCCATTGAAGCTAACACATTGCCGCGCCCGTACCAAGCTGGATAAAAATCAGAATTAATTTTAATTGCCTTATCGAAAGCTAAAAGTGCCTCTTCCAATCGCTCTAAACGATATAATTCATTACCGCGATTTGCCCAATCAACAGCATTAGAACTACCCGCAGCAGTAGGAGCTTGTAAAAAAGCTTCAATCGAGCGAGATTCTTGTTGAGTTAACTCCAAAGGTGGGGAACTTTCTACTTTCAAACTTAACTTAATTCCTGACTGCTGAATAGCTCTCAAAAATTTTGCTACAGGTACGCCAGAACTGAACCCAAGCTTAACGCGATAAATCTCTCTCGACTTAGCATCATATATTTTCTCACCTTCAGACTGTCCATGAATACCAATCACTCGCCCCTGAGTATCTAACACAGGAGAACCGCTCATTCCTACCTCAGTTATATTAGTATAGAAAAGCTCGTAACCCTCAGAAACAGCGTCTTTAATAAAAGCCAACTTGTAATCGTTGCTAATCAATAATCCAGCATTAAACAAACGCCTTCTATTGGCGATCGGTAGTTTCGACTCTTGCCATCCAGAAACGAAAACATACTTAAATCTCGCATCATAATCGTAATTAGCCAGAGTTGCAACTTTATAGTTTTGGTTGCTTGTAAACTCCAACAAAGCTAAATCTAAACCTGGTAATTTTCTGACAGCACGGTAGTTTAAAGGATATCGTTTACCGTCAGGAGTCGCGATCGCATATTCATCTTCTGTGGCTACAACGTGCTTAGCCGTCAGGACATAATAAGCATTGCCATTTCTAGCAACAATTACTCCAGAACCAGGATTTATTCCATCAATTAATACTGTAAACTCTGAGGCAATTCTGTTAACTTGATTAGCAGTTAAGGCGGCTACTGGCTGAGGTTGAACTAGCACAATAGCGGCACCTGTTAATGCTGCGGAAATCCCATGATAAAGATTCATTTTTTTACCTTAAATATAGTTTTACTCTCTCTAAATCTCTCTCCTAAAAGAAGCTTATTCGCCTAACTTTATAGGAAAGAGGCTGATATTTAGGTTTCTCAACTCCTATTCCTACTTATTTTTTAAGCGTTATTATTCCATAAAAACTGAATCCAGGCTTACAGGTTTATGATGTACAATTGGCTTAGATACCTTTAAACTCAACAAATCCATAAACGAAGATAAACCCCCATGATTGCCACTCCAATGACGAGTAGGTAAACTATCAGGAAGAGAGGCGAACTGCGGAGCTAATTGGGCAAAAGTATCAATCGGAATTGCGAAAGCTAAAGCAATCATCCGATCGCGGACATCTGCACTAGGTAAAGAACCATCTTTATACACATAAGGATCGCCCCAGAGAGGATAAGCGTGCATTCCATTAATCCCTACAACTTCACCCTGAATGTTAAGCAGAGGCCCGCCACTCATGCCTTTTTGAATATCATTAGTGTAACCAATTTTATAGCCTTGTTCTAAAGCTCGATCGGGTAATAGCGAAACCCACCCTTTTGTTAGTATAAATCCCCGCCCATCAAAGGGAAAGCCTGCTGCAAAAACTCGTTCTCCTTCTGATAGTGTTCTTGAACTTTTCAGGGAGGCAATCGCATAAAATTTATCAAGACTGCGGAACTGCAAAACAGCCAAATCATTACCGCCGAAAGGCATATTTATCAAAGGCAAATTAGCCTCATAAGTATAACCATCAGGAGTTTCGATAATATAGGGAGAGTCGCCTAAATTCAAGACATGACGGTTGGTAACTACTGTATAAACTTGACCTTGCCTTTGTAGCAAAATTCCTGAACCCCAACTATTTCCTGACCTCACCTTGACAGTGATCGATTTGGCAACTCGATCTAGATGAAATCCTCGATCAAAACCACAAGTTAAAGCAGATTTTAAATCAGTTGGAGGCAAAACACTACCAACCCGATCGGATGCTTTCTTGCGCTCGAGAGGAAGCCTAAGTAGGGGTAGATTTAATTCACTTGAAAACTGCTGTACTTTTTTACAGCCTGCTAAACTATCTATGCTAGAACTAGCAAATTTAAGCTCGGAATCAGTTTTAGATACAGCCTGAGATTGAAAAAAGAAAATAGCAATTAAAACTGGCAATGAAAACAAAATAGCAGAATTAAAATTCGTCAGTTTGGCTTGACTAAATCCCCTACTTCTCTGCTTTAAATATTCTCTCAAATCATCCCCACTCAAAATTGATACCTCCACTGTATAGCGCCAAATAAGAATCAAAGCATCAGCCATTTACAAAGACAGAATTCAGAATCTAGAACCATTTCTAAATTCTGAATTCTGACTGCTGAAGTCTTAACTGAATACTACCAAGCCCCACTCCTCCGCTGAGAATTAGAAACTCCAGAATTGGGAAAGTGGGCAACGCCTCCGATACTTTTCAGGTAATTATTCATATCGAAATAGAGGCGAGAGCCACTTTCTTCTAGCGGGCCAGCAGCACCCGAACGAATATCAAAAAGGTTTTGCATTACCCGGTTAGCATCTTCACCCTGTTTGAGTGTGAATAATACCCCCGTACAAGCGCCACCTTTAGTATTAGAAACACAGATTACAGGTTGACGGTTAACAGTACCAGTTGTAATGTAATTCAACGAACCATTATTAAAGAACTGCTGAAATTTAGCAGATACTTGGCGACACCGGGTTAGAGGTTCATAGCCATGATCGGAAAAGTAATTGGAAACCCAACGAATTACAGGAGTAGTACCTTTTTGTGTTTCCACAAAGGTTGTAGGAACACCGTTGTTATCCCCACAGAAAAAACGGTGAGTAGCTTGAGGAGGTTTTACTTCCTCCGCCTTTGGCTCTTGCTGACAAGTATTAGGATGCTGATTGTTGCAAGATTCTACTTTGGGTTCCGAGCAATTATTAGGGCGGTTGTCATTGCAAGCCTCTCGATGATTGTTATTACAATCATCTGGACGATGTTCATTGCAGACATCTCGATGATTGTTGTTGCAATTATTCCTACCGTTATTAGTGTTACAGCTATTCAGATCCTGAGTTCTACTTGCAGAACTGGGCTGGCTTGCGGCTGTGGTAAGGCTGAAGGCGAGCGCAGTTACCATCAGCACTTTTATCAAGACTTGCAGTTTCATTTTTTGGTGTCAAGTTCAGTATTTTAGGGTGAATAGATAGTTGTGAAGGTCAAAATGATAGCTTCTAGAAAGAATTAAGCTCGATCGAGCTATTATTTCCTTCATCAGCAACCCTCGTACCATCTCTCCATGTTTTATAAACAGATCCGGAAATAAATTGAGAACAGAAAAGAGTGGGTTAGTTATGTATCTATTTCTTTTGCCTGTGCGGTTCCGCCTAACCGCTTGAGATAGTCCCAGCCACGCTGGGGCCAGACATGATCGCTGCCAGTCTTTTCTGCAATCCAGCGAGCGACTTTGGGGCCTGACCATGCCTTACCATCGGGTGCAGGGCCTTGCAGTGCTTGCCGCAGTTCCTCTTTTTGGGCGGGTGTCAACAGGGATTTTGCAGGCGGCGGCTGGCGTTCTCCGCTGCGGTTTCTGACAGAACTTGGCCCTTCGCGGTTGTAGCGTTGGACTATTTCTTTGGCGTAATCGTAGTTGATACCTACGACTGCGGCGGAGTGCTTAATAGTCCAATCCCTAGCAACCAACAGCAGCAGATGCCACCGACGGGATTCAGTGGCATCTTGGGTCTGTCGATAGCGATTTTTGAGTTCGCAAATTGTGAGGTGAGGTTCTATGTGAGCTTTTGGCGGCATACCTCCGATCGGGCATCAGGAAGGTCATTTTATATATCCTGCGTTTGCTGAAAAATCCGGATAAAATTCTCAGGAATTATGAACTTCTCACGTAATGCCCCCTCTGGGAGGTAACAATACTGCCTAGAGGGGGCGTTACAAACAATTATGGGTAAGCATTAAGAAATTAAGGCTAGAATTATTGAGTGCATAATCGTTTAAAGATGATCGGCTTCTATCAGGTGTGCCATGCTAATATCTACCACTCCAGCTTTCAAAGCGATCGCGTTTATTGATGCAGCGATTCCTGACTTTCAAACTCTCGTCAACGGCGTTGAAATCGGCACAGAAGTAATAGTAGTAGATTCATCGCGGGGCGGCGTAGAGCAAATTAGTGACATTTTAGCAAGTCGCAAAAGTATAAAAAGTATTCATATAGTTTCTCACGGTTGTTCTGGAAGTTTGCAGCTAGGTTCAATTTGGCTGAATCTTGATAACTTAGAAGCCTATACTCAGGATTTGCAACAGTGGTCAGCAGCTTTAGCAGATCGGGCTGAGATCCTTTTGTACGGGTGCGAAGTGGCCGCAGGGAAGAAGGGAAAGGCTTTTGTACAACAAGTTAGTCAGTTGGTAGGGGTGGATGTTGCAGCTTCAATTAACTTGACTGGAAATAAAGCATTAGGTGGGGACTGGGATTTAGAGTTTGCTACAGGTGAGATTGAAACTCCTTTGGTATTCAGTCGGGAGGTGATGCAGACTTACAACTATGTTTTGATGCCAGATATAATCATCAATGAATTTCGCCGAGATGGACAGTTTGCCAACACTGAATATGTTGAGCTTGTCCTGACTAAAGACTTAACATCGGCTGAGATGAATAGTTTTTTTGTGGGCGATTCAACTGCTACCACAGATGCTAAGTATTCAGCTTACCAATTTATTAATATGGCGACCATTGCTCCTATTTTTAAGGCAGGAACAATAGTCGCCATCGGTGGTACAACTGCAATTGGGACAGAGGATACTAGCTACAACCCTGTCCCAGGTGGAACTAATGCTGATTGGAATATTCAATTGCAAATTGGCGGCGGATTCCTCAATAAAGTGGTGCCCGCCGGCATAGCTCATGGGGATTTTGCTGCAACTGATGTTGTTTGGGTAGATACTAGCAGCACTAGCACTACGTCCGTTGACTCGATTACGTGGGATAATACTCCCGGAGCATTCGGAAGTGCAGCTAAGGTACAAATTACCGCACCAAATAATGGTGCCAATGTCGAATTTACAAACAGTATTACTGCTGTCAATGTAACCGCTAATTATACTATTAATAGTTCGGGATCTCTGGGTTTGCCCAACGGCGGAATTAACACTGTTTGGATTGATAATTTAAGAAATCCTATGGCACCCTTGAATTTTATTGGCTCAGAAACATTTGCTTCAAATACAAATTATGCAGGTACAACATTAGGCGGCTTGTCGGGCATTACTTACAATTCTACCAATAATACTTACTATAGTATTTCTGACGGTCGTAATATTGTAGGTAGTCCCGACGATCCTCGATTTTATACCCTCACAATTGATGTAAGTTCGGGGGCATTGTTACCGGGAGGGGTTGCTTTTACAGGTGTAAGAACTATAGGCAATCCGCCTCCTTTTGGCAGCGATACTTCTGATACAGAGGGTATTGCTTTAGCTTCTAATGCGACGGATGTATACATTTCTTCCGAAGGAATTTTCAGCGGCGCTAACCCAACTTCTCAGCCTTTTATCAATACTTTTAACATCTCAACAGGACAGCAAAACCAGGCACTAACTATTCCTAGTAAATTTATAGCATCAGCAGGTGCTACTGGTATTACTAGCAATAGAGCTTTTGAAAGTCTGACTATTACCCCCGATCAACAGTTTCTATTTACGGCAACTGAACAAGCTTTAAAACAAGACGGTACTGCTAGTAATTCGCGGATTTTGCGATACAATTTATCTACAGGTACACCCGATCGAGAATTCCTCTATGAAACTGATTCTGGAAACGGTATTTCTGAATTATTGGCACTGGATAATAATACCTTTCTCGCTATAGATCGTAATGTAACAACGGGAGTAGGGAAGCTATATCAGTTGTCTTTTGAAGGCGCAACCGATATTTCTTCTGGCTTCGATCCTCTTCCTGGTAGTGGGGTTACAGCAGTTAAAAAAACTTTGGTTCTTGATTTATCTTCTTTTCCACTAGGTACTAATTTTGAAGGGATGACTTTTGGCCCGCCGCAGGCAAATGGGAAGCGATCGCTAATACTTGTATCCGACAACAATTTTGGCGCTGGTTTCGGAATTCCCACTGCATTCGCAGCTTTCACTGGCAACAATGCGCCTGTATTAGATAATAGCCTTTCGCCTACGCTAACATCAATTAACAAAAACATAGCACCTGCCAGCAACCTTGGTACAGTGGTTTCTAGTTTGATTGGCGGAGGTGCTGTCACCGATCCCGATACAGTAGATACTCAAGGGATGGTCGTGACATCGGTGGATAATAGTAATGGTAGTTGGGAATATTCAACTGATAATGGCTCTAATTGGACTTCACTAGCGCCGACGACAACGGCTTCTGTGTTATTAGCTGGAAATGCCTTAATTCGCTTTCTTCCTAGCCTTAACTATAGCGGAATAGCTAATATTAATTATCGAGCTTGGGACGGAACTACTGGTACTAATGGAGGGACGGTAGACATTTCAGTGGCTAGCAGTGTTGGTGGAGTATTTGCCTTTAGCAACGCCATTGAGACTGCGACAATTACTGTCAACGATCCTGGTATATTCAGTTTCAGCAGTCCTACTTACAGTGTTAATGAAAATGGTGCAACTGCTACTATTACTGTTGAACGTACTGGTAGCGGTAATGTAGCGGTTAATGTTAGTTATACGACTTCTGATGGTAGTGCCAATGCAGCGATTGATTATACTGCTGTTAATGGTACTTTAAGTTTTGGCAGTGGCGAAATCAATAAAAATTTCACTATTCCTATTACTAATGATACTTTAGTAGAAGGAGATGAAACTGTAAATTTAAGCCTCACTTCTCCCACCAATGGGGCAACTTTGGGAACGCAAAATACGGCAACTTTAACCATTAATGATGATGACGTTGCTGACCCTGGTATATTTACTTTCAGCAATCCCACTTACAGTGTTAATGAAAACGGTTTAACTGCGACAATTACGGTAAATCGTACAGGTAGTGCTAATGTTGCTGCTAATGTTAGTTATACCACTTCTGATGGTAGTGCCAATGCAGGGAGTGACTATACTACTATTAATGGTTCTTTAAGTTTTGGGATTGGCGAAATTAATAAAATTTTCACTATTCCTATTACTAATGATACTTTAGTAGAAGGGAATGAGACAGTTAATTTAAGTTTAAATTCTCCCACAAATGGGGCAACTTTGGGAGCTAATTCTCAGGCTGTTTTGACTATTGTAGACACTACTCCAACGCCGACACCTGTTCCCACGCCAATACCAACACCATCAGTTACCCCAACACCAACACCAATTCCATCAAATACGCCAATTCCAACACCAATTCCATCAGTAACTCCAGCGCCATCAGTTACACAGACACCATCAGTTACCCCAACACCAATACCAATTCCATCACTAACTCCAACGCCATCAGCAACTCCAACGCCATCAGTAACTCCGATTCCATCAACAACTCCAACGCCATCAGTTACACAGACACCATCATTTACCCCAATTCCAACACCAATTCTATCAGTAACTCCAACGCCATCAGTAACTCCAACGCCATCATTTACACAGACACCATCAGTTACCCCAACACCAACACCAATTCCATCACTAACTCCAACGCCATCAGTAACTCCAACGCCATCATTTACACAGACACCATCAGTTACCCCAACACCAACACCAATTCCATCAGCAACTCCGATTCCATCAAATACGCCAATTCCATCAGCAACTCCAACGCCATCAGCAACTCCAATTCCATCAGTTACGCTAACGCCAACTCTGACATTAATTCCTTCCCATTTTGATGAAACCGATTGTATTTGCAAACAGATTAGCTTACCAAGCCTGAGTTCTATTCCTGACCTTAATTCGACAGATAGCACTCTCAACGGGACGGATAACGATGACATTCTCATCGGTAGTAATGCTAATGATGCTATTAATGGTTTTGGCAATAATGATATTTTGTTTGGCCAGCTTGGAAATGATAATATTTATGGGGGATTTGCTAGCGAATTTCCTATTGGTTCGGAAAGCGATCGCGACTTACTTCTAGGCAATGAGGGTAATGATTATATTAATGGCAATGCTGGCAATGATACTATCTTTGCGGGCAAGGATAATGATGTGGCGATCGCGGGTAAGGATGATGATTTAATCTGGGGCGATCGCGGTAATGATACTATAATTGGCGATGAGGGTGCAGATAGCTTATTTGGAGGCACTTTCAACCCCTTCGATCCTGATTTGAATGGCCGCGATCTCCTATTTGGTGGTACTGGAAACGACTTTTTGAGTGGACAAGAAGGGGAAGATACGCTTTTGGGAGGCGAGGATAATGATACTATACAAGGCGGCAAGGATGATGATGTGATTTTGGGTGGCGATCGCGATGATTTGTTGTGGGGCGATCGCGGTGATGATACTATCTGTGGTGGCGATGGGAACGATACGATTTTTGGTGATATTGGTAGCGCGATCGCACTCGCTGCTAACGGTGAAGAAGATTGTATCTGCGGTGGTAGCGGTAATGATTTGATTTTTGGCGGTGAGGGTGACGATCGCCTAGACGGTGATGAAGGCAATGATACTCTCTACGGTGGCAAAGATAACGATTCTTTGAGGGGGGGAAGTGGTGAGGATTGGCTGTGCGGGGATTTGGGGGATAATATACTCGTGGGTGGGAGTGGTAGCGATCGCTTTGTTTTGGGTTTAGGGGGAAGTGATGCGATCGCAGATTTTACGGTTGGTGAGGATTTCTTGATTTTAAGGGGTGGCTTGACTTTTGAGCAATTAAGTGTTAGTCAAGATGTTGGTGGAAGTTTAATTGCGATCGCTACAACTGGTCAAGTCTTAGCTACCCTCAGCGGGGTGCAAGCTAATCTGATTACTCAAGATAATTTTAGGCTAATTGGGTAATTGCTAAACTTCATCTTTGTCGGGCAAATTTAGCATAATCACCCAACCATTCTGACTTAGGATTTAGTTCAAACAGCGTGACTTCTATCATTGCCAATAATAAATTTTTTCTCTTTAGCGATCGCTTGCGATAAGTGGTTGCTTCCTGCTCTATCTTAACGTAATTCTCCCACGAAACATCTGTCAATACTGTAATACCTAAATCCGCCACCATCCGCTGGCGAAATTCCAAATGCTTCTCAAATACTTCCTCTAAGCTGAGATCGGGATAGCAAATCCGTACAGATTTTGGATTGCGCCAAAAACCATAAGGAATGCTATCTATAACATTAGCTTGGCGGTTAACAGTACCTAACTGCCAACCTTCATCTAAGTTACTGGAGATCGCAATTTGCCTTATCAATAATTCTCCTGTTTTTTGAAAACTCTGAGTAACTTCCGCATAGCAATAGTGTTGAGGATGAGCAAAACACCTCCCTAAACCAGGATTTTCCCCTGTTTTATAATCTATTAACTGCACAAATCCCAGAGATTCTAAGGCGCTAGTTTGCTGTTGCAACCAAGTAATATTTAGCAAGGGGTTATCTGTCACTATCGCTGATTGATACTTAAATTCATCGGGCATTCCCATCAGCAACTTAGATTTAATATAGGACAATAGCCATAAAAAACAAAGCGAGAATAAAAAAGTGATAACGAGACCTACTTTCAGACCAAACCAATAGAAAATAGCTAAAATTGGAATGAGACACACAAAAATAAAACTGCTCAATATCGACCAGAAAATTTGTGCTGCACTACTCGATTTCATAATATTTTTGATGGGTTGATGAAGATGTTGGCGATCGCCGATTTTAGGGAGGAAAAGATTTACTAATTTTAACAGGTGGCTTGACCGAGCAACACGAGACTGTATAAATTTAACCCGCGCAGGCGGGTTTTGTTTGTGTAGACGCGGTTTCTAACCGCCCTCTTAACCGCCCTCTTAACCCCCTTTTAACATTCCTTTTAACATTGTGCGATCGCCCAAACCCGAAGCACCTCAGCCACCGTCCACGCCTGGGCAATACAACCCCTCGGCTGCATGGGGGCATCCCCATCAAAAATCTCACTTAAACTCCCCACCCCGTGCGCCAATAGATGATTAGCCATAGGTTCCAGAAATTCCCTAACTCGCGCCGGATCTTTGTATACCTGTAAGTGAGCTAAAGCAAAGGAGCCGATCGACCAGCCCCACACAGTACCCTGATGATAAGCACCGTCACGCTGGAAGCGATCGCCTCCATAAATACCTTGATATTGCGGATCTTCCGGGGCAAGACTCCGCACACCGTGAGAAGTGAGAAGATGCTGAGCGCAAACATCCACTACACAGCGTTGCTGAATTGGCGTAAGTAAGGAGGGATAACCAGCCAGCTTTTTACTCCCCGCCAGCGCCAAGAAAGGGTTAGCAGGTTGGGGAGATGCAGAAGAAGCTGGAGAAATCTGCAACGACACCGCGAATAACTGATTAGACCTAAGTGAGGCATCGTGGCCGCCGGGCCCGTCCAAAACATCGTAACAATAACCCACCCCATCATTCCAGAAACGGGTAAAACCCTTTGCCGTCGCCTCAGCCAATCTCTCATACTCTATGTGAGACTTGCCCAGCCTTTGAGCAAAATTTACCATTGCCTGTAGCGCATTGTACCAAAGAGCGCTAATCTCAATCGGCTTCCCAATCCGGGGAGTCACCACCCAATCCTCAACCTTGGCATCCATCCAAGTGAGCTGTACGCCCGTTTCACCAGCGTAAATTAAACCATCATCGGGGTCGAGATGTATATTGTAGCGAGTTCCCTGCCGATGCCAATCAATGATTTCTGCCAAAACAGGCCAGAGTTCCCCTAGAAGTTGGTCGTCCCCAGTGGCCTCACAATAGGTACGGATTGCCTCAAAATACCACAGCGTCGCGTCTACAGTATTATATTCAGGAGCGTCCGCCCCATCAGGAAAGCGATTTGGCAACATTCCTCGATCTACATAGCGAGCAAAAGTGCGAAGGATCGACCGCGCTACGTCGTAACGCCCAGTACAGATTGTGAGGCCGGGGAGGCTAATCATCGTATCGCGACCCCAATCACTAAACCAAGGATATCCGGCAATGATGCTTTTCCCATCTGGTTCGTTAGCTAGAGGGCGGTTGACGATAAACTGGTCGGCAGCTAGCACTAAATGGTTCACCCACTCAGGATTATTGCTCACTTTTGACCAGGTTTGCAGTAATTCTTGCTCGTAAGTGCGGCGCAAGTGTAAGGCTGCTTCGCCATTTAGATCGGGATTTTTCTCAGTGCTAGCTACTAAAGTGAGAAAATCTCCGGGTTCAATCGTAATGTGAAAAGTCGTTGCGTGCAAATGATTCTCACAATGATCCATGCCGCGATATTTTTCCACTGCTAAGTCAAATCCGTAATGCCAATCATAAGCGGGTAGAGAGAGGTGAAATTTAGCGTTTGGCTGGGCATCTACGAGCAGATAAAGGGGTATGGCTCTGGGAAAAGCAGTCACGCAGACTCCTTTTTCAATCGGATCGATGCTCATCCGCCAGTCGTCGGCGTTGGTAAGGTGGTGATAGTCGCGATAATTGACTAAGGCTTTAATAGCGAGGGTTAAGGGTTTTGTGGCGCGGCGCAGATAGTAGCGGATATAGGTTGTGTTAGCACCTTGCTGCATCCAAATCCGCTTTTCTAGAAGTGCGTCAGCACAAGCAAAGCTCCAGACAGGTGTAGTGCCTTCGAGGTGAAAGCGTTCGATGTACTTGTAGCCGTGCGGTTCCACAGTGCCGTCAGCCCAACGATTTGTATAAAGCGGATAGGTATAATTATTGTATAAAGCGGTTTCGTCTAACTTTGCCAGCATCAAAGTGCGGCCTAGCGGCGGTTTGAGAGCTGCTACCAGCATACCATGATAGCGGCGAGTGAGCAGATTCGCGATCGCTCCTGAAGCATAACCGCCGATACCGTTTGTTACCAACCACTCGCGAGACTCAACCGAGTCGAGATTCCCGCAGATTTCCCGTCCAAAGGCAATAACCATAAAAAAGTAGGCTCAGATTACGTTTAATTATGCCCACCAAATCGGTGCAAGCTACAATGCAGATTTTGCGATTTTTTGCTGTTTTTTCAGTTACAATTATAGCATTTAGTTACTCTGTCTAAAGTTAGTTGTTTATAACTTTAACTCTAGTTACTTTCAAAATAGGCGTTTTCAAGTCAAACTCACCTTGACTTAACGGGCGATCGCAGCAAAGTTCAAATCTTCGCAACTATTTGCTTTATCCCCATTATCGCCGCCATCATCAAAAAGTAAAATTAACTTTGAAATAGGGAAAATAAACGTGAAAGTTGGTGCTGAATATCACGGTGTAGGTAAATGTAAATTTACAGTTTGGGCTCCCACTCTCCAAGAGGTCGCGCTACAAATTGTTTCCCCAGAGAAACGCCTCATTCCCATGCAAAAAGAATCCGATGAAGGCTACTGGGAAGTAACAGCTACAGACATCGAACCGGGAACGCTTTACTATTACCAACTTGAAGGAACCACCGACAAACCAGATCCCGCATCCCGATATCAACCACAAGGCGTACATGGGCCATCTGAAGTTATTGACCCAACTAGATTTACGTGGACAGATGCAGAGTGGAAAGGGGTGCCGTTAGCGGAAATGGTTATCTATGAATTGCACGTCGGTACTTTTACCAGTGAAGGTACATTTGAGGCCATAATTCCCCGACTGGGAGCTCTAAGCGAGTTAGGAATTAACGCCATTGAAATTATGCCAGTTTCCCAATTTCCAGGCGAACGTAACTGGGGTTATGATGGTGTCTATCCCTACGCAGTACAAAACTCCTATGGTGGGCCGGAAGGGTTCAAAAAATTTGTGAATGCCTGTCACGAACATGGCATCTCAGTAATTCTTGATGTTGTCTACAATCACCTCGGCCCCGAAGGCAATTACCTCTCTCAATTTGGCCCCTACTTTACCAATAAATATCATCCTATTTGGGGAGACGCTCTCAACTTTGACGATCGATATAGCGATGGAGTTCGCAACTATTTTCACGAAAATGCTATTTATTGGTTCCAAGAATATCACATTGATGCTCTGCGTTTAGATGCCATTCAAGCAATTTTTGAAGTAGGCGCTAGACCATTCTTGCAAGAGCTGACAGACCTAACTGCTGACCTTTCTCAAGAATTAGGACGGAAGTTTTATCTAATAGCAGAGAGTGACTTAAATGATGTTCGAGCTTTACGTCCCAAGGAGGTATGCGGCTTTGGATTAGATGCCCAATGGTGCGACGATTTCCACCACTCCTTACACACCTTACTTACGGGAGAAAATGACAGATATTACCAAGATTTTGGGAAGTGCGAACATCTAGAAAAAGCCTTTAGAGAAAGCTTTGTTTACTCTGGACAATACGCCCCTCATAGAAAAAGAAAACACGGAAACTCTGCTCTAGAAGAACCAGGTCATAAATTTGTTGTATTTTCGCAAACTCACGACCAAATTGGCAATAGAATCTTGGGAGATAGATTATCCAAGATAGTCTCTTTTGACGGTTTGAAACTTGCCGCTGGTACTGTCTTAGTTTCTCCTTATATCCCGTTCTTTTTTATGGGGGAAGAATACGGGGAAGAAGCACCATTTTTGTACTTTGTTTCTCACTCTGATGTGGACTTAATTGAAGCCATACGGAAAGACAAGCAAGAAGAATTTAAAGTCTTTGAAGGTAGAGGAGAATTCCAAGATCCCCAAAGTTATGACACTTTTAATAACTGCAAGCTTAACTGGGAAAAACAGCAAGAAGGCAAACACAAAGTTTTACGGGAATGGCATCAAAAATTAATTCAAGTACGCCGCACAATTCCGGCCATGAAAAAACTGGACAAGAAAAATCTAGATGTGTCTAGTAACGAAGATGAAAAAATCTTATTTCTACGTCGCTGGAGTGATGACAGTCAGATATTTTGCATTTTAAACTTCAAAGAGAGAAATGTGACGTTTAAGGCTGCACTTCCCCAAGGCAACTGGAAGAAGATTCTAGACTCTTCTGAGGAAAAATGGATGGGTTCTGGTTCTCAATTGCCTGAAAAGATCTCACCTGGTCAGGAATTGACCATAAAGCCGCATACTTTTGTACTTTATGAGCTATAAAAGTTATAGGAGTAGGGTAGCGATCGCCTCAATAATTTGTAACTATTAAGTTACAAGGTTGCTGTAGCGAGCGCCCCTCATACAAATGCCAAGTGAATAATTGAAGCAAAGGTACGTAGTTACGCTTTAGCGCTCTTAAAATTAAGGTAAAACTATGCAAATTCCCATCACCACCTACCGGATTCAATTTCATGGAGGGTTTAACTTTGAAGCTGGTAATGAAATCGTTAGTTATCTTGCAGACTTAGGAATTACTGACCTTTACGTTTCACCCATTTTTAAAGCGAGAAAGGGCAGCACTCACGGCTATGATGTTGTTGATTCAAATCACTTCAATCCTGAACTAGGAACATCAGAAAACTTTGAAGAACTGGTGAGTAAACTTCAGGAACGCGGCATGGGATGGGTACAGGATATTGTTCCTAACCACATGGCCTATGACACTCAAAATCTGTTGCTCATGGACGTACTAGAAAACGGTCATGATTCCGACTATTTTGACTACTTTGATATTGAATGGAACCACCCTGATGAAAACCTTAAAGGGCGAATACTTGCCCCTATGCTAGGCAATTTTTATGGAGATTGTCTGGAAAATGGCGAGATTCAGCTCAACTATGACGAAGGTGGTTTAAGTGTTAATTATTATAGCCTAAAACTGCCCATCTGTCTCGCATCTTATACCAAATTTATTACTCATAATTTGGGTCGCCTTGCCAAGGAATTAGGAAGACGGCATCCTGATTTTATCAAGTTACTCGGTATCCTTTACCTGATCAAAAGTGCGCCTTCCGAAACCAAAGGCAAAGAACGATACGACCAGATAGCTTTTGTCAAGGGTCTTCTGTGGGAACTTTATACTCAAAATCCATCAGTGAAGGAGTTTATTGATAAAAACATTGAATCGTTTAATGGGGAAAAGGGGAATCCAGAAAGTTTTAATCTGCTGGATAGTTTGCTCATGGATCAGTTCTATCGCCTATCTTTCTGGAAAGTAGGAGCCGAAGAAATTAACTACAGACGCTTTTTTACTGTGAATGAATTAATTTCTGTCAAAGTTGAAGAACTCAAGGTTTTTCACAGAACTCATGCTCTAATCTTCCAGATGGTTGAAGAGGGAAAATTTACCGGACTGAGAATCGATCACATTGACGGACTCTATGACCCAACAGAATATCTAAAACGACTCAGAGAGAAAACTGGAGATATTTACATTACGGTTGAAAAAATTCTTGAACAAAAAGAAGACTTACCCTCTTACTGGCCGATTGAGGGAACGAGTGGATACGACTTTTTGAACTACGTTAACGGCATTTTCTGTTGCGGTGAGAACGAGCAACAGTTCACTGATATCTACTTCCGATTTGCACGAGTAAATACTAATTACGAACAGCTTTTTAAGGACAAGAAAGGGTTGATTGTTGAAAAGAATTTAGCGGGAGATGTAGATAATTTAGCTCAACTTCTGAAAAAAATATCCGGTAAATCCCGACACGGAAATGACTTTACTCGGCTGGGTTTAGCAAGAGCACTTAGTGCAGTTTTAACAATTTTCCCAGTTTATAGAACCTATATAAATCAGGACGGGTTGAGAGAATCAGATCGTACTTATGTAAAAGACGCGATCGCCAAAGCTAAGCAACAAGAACCGCGATTGCTGAAAGAACTTGACTTTATCGAAAATTTACTCTTACTTGAAGAAGAGGAAAGTTTGACAGCAGAACAAAGAGAGCAACAGCGTCACTTTGTAATGAAGCTTCAGCAGTTGACTGGCCCTTTGATGGCAAAGGGAATTGAAGATACTCTTTTCTATGTTTACAATCGCCTTTTATCTCTGAATGAAGTTGGCGGTAGTCCCAGTCATTTTGGTATTTCGCTAGCCGATTTTCACGAGTTTAACCGCAAGCAGCAGGAAGTCTGGCCGCATAAAATGAATGCTACAGCTACTCACGATACTAAACGTGGGGAAGATGTGCGAGCGCGAATTAATGTGCTTTCTGAAATGCCGGAAGAATGGGAAAAACAGGTGAAAGCTTGGAGCGAGATCAATCGTCCTCACAGAAAAAATCTTAAGGGTCGAATGGTTCCGGCTCCTAATGATGAATACTTCTTTTATCAAACATTGGTTGGAACTTTGCCGTTTGAGGGGATTGAAAATACTGACTTTATCGAGCGGATGAAACACTTTATGATTAAGGCCGTCCGTGAGGCTAAAGTTCATACTGCCTGGTTAAGGCCGGATAATGATTACGAGGCAGCTTTTATGGCTTTTGTTGATAATGTTCTGGAGCCTTCCGAAGAAAATCAATTTATCAAGGAGGTTATGCCTTTTTGGAAGCGGGTTGCTCAATATGGAATTTTTAATTCTTTATCGCAAACGCTGCTAAAAGCCACTGCTCCCGGTGTGCCTGATTTTTATCAGGGTACTGAGTTCTGGGATTTCAGTCATGTAGATCCAGATAATCGTCGGCCGGTTAATTTTGAACATCGTGTGGCGGTTTTGCAGGAGATTAAGGAGAAAGCTCAGGCGGATATTTTGAAGCTGATTGAGGAGCTGATTGTGACGCGGGAAGATGCCAGGATTAAGCTATTTTTGATTGCAAAAGTTCTGGAGGCAAGAAAACAATATGAGCAAGTTTTTCAGGAAGGAAACTATCAGCCGTTAGAGGCGATTGGTAAGTTTAAGGATCGTGTTGTGGCTTTTGCTAGAACCTATGGAGATAGGACGATTGTGACAGTTGCTCCTCGCTTTTTAACGACGCTGATTCAGCCAGAAGAAATGCCGCTCGGTGAAGAGGTATGGGGAGATACTAGCCTTGAATTTGCAGGGGAAATACCGTCTGTTTGGAAAAATGCTATTACTGAGCAGATGATTAAAACAGATGGTAAGTTAGCAATTGGTGAGGCTCTTAAAAATTTTCCGGTGGCTCTGCTGATTAGTCAATAGGTAGATGGGCGTGAATTAGAAGGCGATCGCACTTTTTAGAGAGTGCGATCGCTACTTATTTCAATTACTATCTAATCACCGTAATGAGTTCTAGCAAAGTTAGCTAAATACTCGATCCATTTTTAAAGCTTCACCTTTCTTATATTGTTCGCGTGACTCTTCAATATCAGATAGTAAGTTTTTGTCTTGGAGCAACTCTGAAGTTTCCATCCAAGCTTCTAACTCCTCTTGGCTAATTAAAATGAAACTTTTATTTTCCTGAACGATGACAACGCCCCCTGGTTCCACAGTGGCACGTTCGATTACTTCGTTAAAGTTATTTTTGGCGTAGTCTGCTGTAACGTGATACATTGTTTTACCTCTAGCGATGTCTCTATTTTATCTGATTTGCAGTCTTGAACGTATTTATGTCATTGCGAAGGCGAGTGCCTGCGCGTAGCGCTTGACTAGGCGCAAGCAATCCCCAACCCTTGCTAGACCGTTAAATTCCGTAAGTCCTACTTGAGATCGCGCCTTACTTCAAATCCAGTAAACCGCTGGTTTTCAACTTAGGATTAAAGCGAATTTCCTCTGTTACGCCACGCGATTTTAGAGAGGATAAAATTTCGGCCTCTACTCGCCGCGCGACATTTTTCAACAACTTATCTTTAGCAATTTCATCAATTGCTATACTTTCATAACTCGCTAGTTCTTCAACAGTCATAGCGGGTTTGACATCGATCGGATCGTTCCACTTAGCTTGCTCAGAATCATTGCCAGCAGGTATCAAACCATTCTCGGCAATCCAAGCATCTCGGATGTTTTCTAAAATGGTACGATTTGGGCGTTCAATAGTTTGGAATTTTAACCAGTGACAGCGTTGCGACTGGCGCACTAAATGCTGTTTGAGGCTGAGATACATATCGCGAGAATAGCCAACAAATTGTAGAACTTTCTCGCTGTCAAAAATCGCATATACTCCAATTTTTCCCTGTACGCTATTAGGAACTAAACCTTCAGCGTTAATGTAGGGTATAAATTCTAAGCTGGCGAGGGATGGTATTTCGCTTGTCATTGTTGATAAGGAAGAAGGAAGAAGGAAGAAGGAAGAAGTAATAGAAAAAGGAAAGGGGAATGTATGAAAAGGATCGGTTAGGTCTTTTTCAAAAAGGGGATGTTTCCTGTGGTTTGTGTCCTCAAGAGAAACATTTTTTCTCTTTTTATTAGACTTGATTGTTAAAAACTCGATAAATTGCACAAAGGCGACTGGGTTTAAAGATTTTAGCTTTGAACATGAAGTTAGGGGGGACGTTAATAATTTGATAATCCTGCGATTCCCGATACTTCTCAAATTCAGCAGGCATCCCTTTCGGTGTTGCTGTACTGTAAGGAACTGGCTGGAAAATTAATTCTGTAAACTCGGCGCGATCGCAGTGCAATTGCTCGGTTACTTGTTTGAGAAAGTTTTCAGCCGTTAACAAAGTAAACAGTTCTGCTTTCGCGTCTGGTTCCAGGGTAAAATTGCTATCAAAGCTTTCGATAATTTTCAGACCCATTTTATTTTTATCTCCTTAGTAACTACTGGGGGATTTAAGGGATGGGAGCGATCGCTATAGTTGAATTTTGACGCGATCGCCCTTCTCGATCCCCAAATTGCCTCTATCATGTCCATAATGCAATCTACCAGACTATCAAGCCATGCAGAAAATTGAGAACTCATCTTTTAAAGCTGTAAGCCACCCCCTCAGCCAGCGAAACTGGCTAGAAGTGGCGGAATACGCATCTGTTGCTGGTTCAGCCATTGGTACGTTGACGGCGGTACTATCGGGTCAATTTATCTATGCCGCTGCTCCCTTAACTCTAGCTCTGTCGCTGAATTTGGCCAATCGGCAACGCTTCGAGGAACAGGTACGGGAAAATGCTAACTCTGCGATCGCGGACATCCATACAGTTGTAGAATCCATCCACCGCCAAGTCCACGCCATCCCGGAAAATTCGCAGGATATCGATGCTATCCTCTCTGACTTGCAACAGAAACTCCGCGTTTTGGAGACGAATGTACTGGGACAGCAAGATTGGGAAACTGTGAATGTCCGATTTTTACTAATGGATGAAAAGTTAACTGACATTAAAAATAATACCGCAGATTTGCCTAAGCGTAGCGGTGATACTTCTGATTTTAATGAGGTTAAAGCTTCTGTAAATCAATTAGAATACTTGACAAATCAACCCGCCAAAGACTTAACAGCACTAGAAGCACAGATTAACCGCTTGCAGGAGCAAGTTTCCCAACTACAGTACCAGAATAGAGAAATCATCAAACCATATTTGCAGCGCCTTACTCGCGCTGTTAAGCAATTGCAGGAAAATTGATCGCCCAGTTTTGAGGTAAGTGAGGTATGCTTGGTAATTAGGAATTAGGAGTTGGTAGGCGCATACCTCAGTTATTTGAGAAGTTCGGAAAGTAGTTTTTAAATCAATTAATTTGCAATTAGGAGCATCCCTTATTGACAAATCTACCAGCAATAAAACCTTTTCCCAGCTTTTTCGATCGCAATCGTTTGAATCGAACACTTTAACTTAGCGATCGCTAAATATAATTTCGATTGTTCCTCGTCAAATAGCCAGGCCGTTCGATCGTCCCGACAATTAATTACCAGCGTGTCGGGAGTAGCAAAGGCATAAATTACTCCCGGTTCGTCTAAGCTACTTAACGACAGGATTTGCTGCGCCAAATTTTGAGCATAAGTTACCTGTTCCAACAATATTTCAGCAATTGGATTCATGTTAACCTCTTGGATTTTTGGTTATGAAAAGTTCACATTTAAACTTCTGTGGGAAAGTTCAAAAGTTAAAAAACAGATGTTCCAGAAAATTTGGTGTTATTTGAAGCTGAGTTATATCATCCCCGTTTGAGACAGGGAAAGAATACTTCTGCCTATTTCTGTATTCTATTATACGAATTCCGATTAAAATAGCTCGGCTTAAAAAAAATTAACAAACTGCGGCGCGATCGCGGCTACTAATGCAAATTAATAGCATTACCTTTTGCTCAATTCCCCTGGGAGCTTGTTTTTATTGATAGAGTAGCGTTGCTGGTTCTACTTGAAAGGTAAGGAACGATCGAGCGATCGCTTGCCTGGAATTTTCTGGCAAGCTTCCGCAGATGCCCTGAGTGTCCAGGCAACAGGAGATATTCTGCTAAGTTGTTACGCATTTAATAGGTCACAGATACAAATAATAAATTTAAATGCGTAATAGCTTATACCAAATCCGGCTTTACTACCCCTTTTATTGTCATTGCGAGCGAAGCGAAGCAATCGCAGAGACTAGGTGATTGCTTCGCTTTGCTCGCAACTACGGATTATTGCTAATAAAGGGGATGAATAACCCGGATTTGGTATTACTTCCTCAATATCCTAGTTTTTTCAAAACAGATTTGGGTGAAACAATATGCTTATTCATTCCCAATTTTCCTGGTTTCATTCCCAAAGCCAATCCGATAATTTCGGTGATATAAATAACTGGGATATTGTAAGTAACATTGTACATTTTCTCGATATCAGCTTGCCTAAGTTCGAGATTAGTTGCACACAAAGGACAAGCCAAAACAATGCAATCTGCATCCAGAGATTTTGCCTCATCTAATAGTTTCTTCGTCAACTCAAAGGCTACCTCTTGCTTAGATACCAAAATCGGGCCGCCACAGCATTTAGTCTTTGACCGAAAATCGACAACTTCCGCACCACAAGCTTGAGCCAATCTATCCATAGACATAGGAAAAACCGGAGAATCCCAACCAGTAATATCTGCGGGTCGAGTCAACAGACAACCATAATAACAAGCGACTTTCAACCCTGTTAAAGGTCTTTTAATTTGACGGTAAATATCAAGATCGTTAGCTAATTCAGAAAGCCGACCCCGCAGAAACTGTACTCCATACTTTTCTTGCGATGTTCTGTACAGTTCCTCATAACCGCGACCAAATACCCGAATATCCATATAAAGGCAGTAAATTTCACAATCGGGATTCTGTTCTTTAATCTCAATTCCTACCTTAATGGCATTCGTGCAGCAAACTCGCGAACAGTAATTATTATCAACCTTCTCATCACGAGAACCAACGCAATGAATCAGCGCTACTTTCTTGGGCACTTTCCCATTTCTGGTTTTAACGCTTTGTGCCTTCAGCATGGCATCTAGTTCTACCGAATTGATACAATTATCATAAACTCCGTAGCCATATTCTTCCTTCAAAGTTGCATCAAAATGCTTATATCCTGTCGAAACTAAAATTGCTGCTGCCTCAATTTGTTCTCCTCTTGATGTAGTCACTTGAAAATTAGGGGCAGAACCTTTAATCTCTGTCACCGTAGCATTATTTACAATTCTGGTATTCCCCAAACCAGCCTTGAGATTGGCGGTAATTTCCGCAGCATCGGTAAAATCAGGAAACACTTTATACCACTTGTTTAAATGTCCGCCAACTTCGGCTTGTTTCTCGATCAAAACTACATCATAGCCAAAGTCTTGCAGTTTTCCAGCCGCCGCCATTCCCGCAGGGCCACCACCAATTACGACTACTTGTTTGTTCATGTTTTTGACCTTTATAGTTAATTAAAGAAACCGGGTTTATTCGATTGGTTGAAAAGAAACCGGGTCGGGTTTCTGGTTAAGTTTTACCAGAAAACTTTGTTTCCTGGAAGAAACCAGGTTTCTCACCTCTTAAAATGGTCTTCGGCGTTGTTCGGCAGTCTTAGATTTGTCATAAGGAATGCCGATTTTATCTAGCAAAGGTTCGATTTCAACGACTTTCGCATTCAGTCCGCAATCCTTAAACGGGTCATAGCCTAACATTAACCCGGTCAATTGTGCGTAGTCCAAAACGCTGACGTTAAATTCTTCTTCCAAAACTTCTTTAATCGTTCCTTGTTCCGCATCCAAAAATACCGTACATCCGGGGCAATTGGTAAGGATCAAGTTACAATCGGGGTGAGCTTCTTTTAGACTTTTCATCTTCTTGTAGACGCTACTTGCGGTGTAGTCTCTATTTTCTGGAAAAGCACACTGGCGAAAACCCATGCCGCAGCAATGTCTTCTTTCTGGATAGTCAACAATTTCCGCACCAAAAGCTTCCAACATCCCTACTAATACTTCTGGAAACTCAGCACCACCCATGCACTCACTGGGAAATATTTTTCCGTAGTGACATCCGATGTGATCGACTGCTTTAATTCCCTTGAGACTATACTTGGCTTTAGCAGCTAATTTATGCCGATTGGCAAAAAACACATCGGAAGCATGAACAACAGATGGTCTACCCCCAGAAACATGAGGAATCCAAAACTCTCGTCCGGTGGTTTCTTTTAAGGTTTTTTCGGTGTATTCTTGTAACTCCGGTTCTTCTTCCCAGAGTTTGATCATTTCTGTGTAATTGGCAAAAGAAGTGACGCAGAATGAAAATAGATTATCGACACCTAATTCGTGATGGGCAATGGAAAAGTTTCGCGCCGCAACTACCATTTGTGTTTCCAAGTTTGATACATCTCCATGATAGCCAATTGCGCCACAGGAAGTATGTCCGGGTGCTTCCCGCAATTCCATGCCTAAATCGTTTTTTAAGATTTTATAGGCAATGCCTTCGGTATATGGTGCGGCACTTTGGAGAAAGCAACTGCGGAAACATCCCCACAATTTGCCGCCTTCATCATCTACTGTTGGAACTTGCTTTTGATGTTTTTCCCAAACCAGATTTTCTCTTGCTACTTTCACAATAATTTCTCCTTATTTATCGTCTATTTCGTAGTTTCTGCTATCAGCAGTTTCTACCCAGTTTTCCCAGTATTTTTCTACTTCTTCTTTGCTACCTAGTTTCTTTTCCATGCCTTTTTCTACGGCATCCATTAACTCAATCGCCCCGGTAGCCTTATAAATTGCCCGCAATTCTTCCATGTCCTTTTCGGGAATAACTCGGTGGGAACCTGCACTATTTTCGAGATCCATTGGCACATCCCACCATTCGCGCATTTCTTCTCGATGTTCGTAATAGTATTCCCAGTTTTCTCCGAGTTCTGGAAAGTGGGCAGGGGTGATATTTTCAGCTAACAAGGTATAGCCTCGTTTCAATACATTTTCCCCAAATACTCGCTTAGCAAATAATTGCTGTCTGCCTTTTTCCGACTCGGCAAAGTAACCGTGACGAACGGAAAGTCGGCGCAGGGCAAGAATAACTGAGGCGGTGCTATTGCCTCTTGTACAGCGCGTTTTGCAAGAAAAACATTGCCCGCAATACCAAATTTTGTCGGACTTAAGTAACTCTTCAATCCAATCATCAGATTCAGATTGGCAAATGTTCATCACTTCTCTAGGAGAGTAGTCATTAAACTCTGCTGCCGGACAAACTGCTGTGCATACGCCGCAGTTTAGGCAAGCATTCATGCCGTGTTGATACAAGATGTCTTGTTTAAGTTCGTTAAATAATTTGCCCATCAATTAACCCCCTCTTTTGAGTCGCTGAGGTTATGCCTCTTGTTCATTTATTCACTATATAACCATTTAATTATATTATCAAAGGGTTTTTAAATTAATTTTTAGGGGTAAACTAAGTAAAAATACTCAATACCTTAGAGCGCTAAAGGGTAACAACATATTGATTAAGATGCACCATGAGTACAGCAATATCGCCAACACAGACTGGCGTTAAAGATAATTTGGTATAAATCCTATTTATATTTAATGTGCATTTTGTAGGTCATAATTATAGGAAGTAGAGAAAAAAAAGAAATACTACCTTTACAAGAGTCCGCAAGCTGCAATGCTTGCGATCCCACAGAAAAAGGAAATCAACAAAATGGCAAAAGTGGTTGTAATTGGCGCAGGGTTAGGAGGACTTCCTACCGCTTATGAACTGCGACATCTGCTGCCGAAGGAACATCAGGTAATATTAATTTCCGATCGGCAAAAATTTACTTTTATTCCTGGGTTAGTCCAGATAGCACTGAATCTTAAATCCCTAGAACAAATTCAATTAGATATACCTGAGTTAACTCAGCGACATGGGATTGAATGGATATTAGGAAATCTCACCAATTTTGACCCGGAAACTCAACACATTACAGTTGAAGAAAATCGGATTATTGATTATGATTATGTGGCGATCGCGACAGGTGCTTCTTTTGCTTTTGATGCTGTCCCCGGACTGGGGCCGGATGAGGGTTACACTCATTCAGTTTGCTCGCCGGATCATGCTTTAGAAGCGCGAAAAGCTTGGCTAAAATTCTTAGAAAATCCCCGTCATTTGGTGGTAGGGGCAATGGCAGGAGTGAGCTGTTTTGGGCCAGCTTATGAATTTTTATTCATGGCAGAGTGGGAACTGCGGCGCAGAGGTTTGCGGGACAAAGTATCGATTACTTTTGTGACACCAGAACCTTACCTCGGACATTTAGGTTTAGATGGATTAAGTAACTCTCAAGAATTAACCGAAAACTTGATAAAAAAAAGAGGAATTGAAGCGCTAACTAACGCTCAAATTACCTCCGTTGATGCCGACGCGATCGCACTTGCTAGTGGGCAAAAGTTTCCCTTTGAATATGCCATGATTCTTCCAGCTTTCCGGGGAGTGAATTTTATTCACAAAGTACCGGGTTTGGGCAATGAAAAAGGGTTTATTCCCGTATTACCTACCTACGAACATCCTCAATTATCTTCAGTTTATGCCCTTGGTGTCAGCGTAGAATTACCGGAAAATCAAGCAATCTCTGGACTGGGATTACCCAAAACCGGACAAATGACAGAAGCAATGGGATTGGCAGTGACGCATAATATTGGTGTAAAATTAGGCGCGATTGCAGATAGTTTAAAAACAGCAACTTTGGAAGCGATTTGTTTTGCTGAATTTGGCGATACAGGCATTGTCTATGTTGCCGCCCCCGTCTTACCCGATCCAAAAACAGGTAAACGGCGTTACTCATACTCTTTGCAAGGACGCTGGGTTAACTGGGCAAAAGCAGCATTTGAAAAGTATTTCTTGATTAAAATGAAATTAGGTTGGGGGTTGCCTTGGTTTGAAATTTTGGCTTTGCGAATTTTATTCGGATTGTCGCTGTTAAAAAATTGCGATACAGTGGAATCTGAAGCAATGACTAGCACTCTGCTGTCACTCAGTGGCAGAAGAAAATAAAAATTCACTGTTTGTCAACAGGGTTAAAACTTACGCCACTCGATAAGAAAGCAAAGGCGTACAATTTGAGGATATTCGAGCCAGCTTTAAAGTATGCGATCGCACAAATTTAAGTTGGCGGTGATTCGGAGATTTGCTGTTGGAGTTGTTGCACTTGTTCAACCGATAAACCTGTCGCAGAAGCAATAATCTCGATCGTCACTCCGTTACTTAAAAGATTAACAGCAATCTCTCGTTACTTTCTTGCTTCTGCCCTAGCTTCTGCTTCTTCTTAAATAGAACGATAAATTACAGATTCTTGCATAATGTCCCTCCGCAGTAGACGATAAATGACTTCCTCCTCTAATCTTATTTCAGCTAAGATGGTATCGAATTCATGGCGAGTACGCTCTAGGGTAAAGCTGGTTTGGCGAAAGAGTGCGATCGCCTATCAATAAAAAAGTATCGCATCCACACACCTCATGGATCGCCCTGTTGGTCAAAAAAGATACTCGTGCGTCGGTAGATTATAGGACTAATTGCCAATTTTAGGTTTGCCGCGTTATTATCTAAACTAAGCAGAATTTTGTTAGTATACTCGTGCCAGAAATTGTTATTGATACCAATGTTAGTGTTGCAGGTTTGCGCTCCAGTCGAGGTAGTGCATTTAGATTACTGCAACTCATAGGTACTGGAATATTTGACATCCATTTATCTGTGCCACTTGTTTTAGAGTATGAAGAAGTATTGCTACGAGATACTAACAAATTTGTCAATTACACGATCGGATGTTGGAGATTGACTTGATTTCTACTGTTCGGTAGCAACGCACCATCAAATCTTTTTTCTATGGCGACCTTACTTACGCGACCCCAAGGATGACATGGTTTTGGAACTTGCTGTTAAAGCTCGCTGTGATAGTATAGTTACATACAATAATCGTGATTTTGTGGAAATCGATCGATTTGGATTGAAAACAGTTAAGCCAATAGAGTTTTTACAATCGATAGGAGTTTTGTTATGAGTACATTAAATGTTAATATTCCCGATTCAATTTACAAAAGTATGCAAGAACTAGCGCAACAAGATAATATTTCGGTCGATCAATTTATTGCAGCGGCAATCGCTGAAAAAATATCTGTCTTGATGAATGAATCCTATCTTCAGGAACGAGCAAATAGAGGAAGTCGAGAAAAATATGAATCGGTATTAGCTAAAGTATCCGATATTGAGCCAGAAGACTATGACAAGCTGACACAAGCTTAACATCTAAAGGCAAAGTTCGATCGCCTATCAATAAAAAAGCAAGTGCGATCGCATCTACACTCTTCATCGTTCGCCTATCAATAACAGGACTTACGCAACTGTCACAGCTTTCCCTTTTCTGACGATCTTGACTAACGTGACGAATTAGTACATCATGGAATTAATTGCTAATTTCATGTTTTATGATTGACTTGAAAGATATTCACTCCTTGACTGATTTTCAGCGCAACGCTAAACAGTACATTCAGCGTACTCAAGAGACTCAGCAACCCCTCGTGCTGACAGTAAATGGTAAAGCTGAGGTAGTTGTCCAAGATGCGCTAGCCTACCAAAAATTGCTCGATCGGCTTGAATATGCTGAGTCGATCGCGGCTATCCGTAAGGGAATAGAAGAATTTGAGCAGGGAAAAGGCAAACCAGCACGAGAGACTTTAGAGGAATTGAGAACAAAACATGGCATTTCGCGTTGAAATATCACCCTCTGCATTAACTGACGCTGAGGAGGCTTTTTTATATATGCAAAAAGATTCCTCCTTGAATGCAGAAGAATGGTACAACGGCTTAGTTAATGCCATTCTCAGTCTAGAAAATTTACCAAATCGATGTCCGCTAGCATCTGAAAGTGAAGAGATTGGACGAGAGATTCGTCAGTTAATTTACAAGAGATACCGTATTTTATTTAGTGTTAGTGAGGAGATTGTACAAGTTCTGCGAATTCGTCATACTGCGCGGGATTGGCTTTCATCAGATGAACTATGAGAGGCAAAACAATAGTTTTTTATCGATCGCTCTGTCGGTGAAAAAAGGCAAGGTGCGATCGCATCCCTACCCCCAATCGATCGCTTATCAATAAAAAAACAAGCGCGATCGCATCTTCCACCCTCTTCTACCGTTATCTGGTGAGGAGATGAATGCGATTGCCCTGCAAATTAAGGTGAGGATTGCGCTAATCAAAAACCTCATAGGTGTAGTCAGGGCTATCATTAGTTTTGATCACTCGGAAGCCCTTCATTTCTCTCCCCTTTCCTTTACAACGCGCTGGGTTATCAGCATTACGAATTGTCCAAGATGGTTGAACTTGAACCCAGACAACGCATCTGCGTACATCACCTGACTCAACTATTCCGGTAAAAGTCTCTGCGTAAACTCCAATCTCTGCGTTAGATACTCTTCCAGCGATAGCTGTACCACAACTACCAGGATTAAGCTGTAGCCATCCTTTTGACCAAAAATTGCCATCTGAATAATAACTAATGGCTACAAAAGCTTTCGATCCAGCTCGATTGCACACAGTCATGCTTGCATTTGCGGGAGTAGCAAATACAACAGAGGAAATGAAGCCAACCATTCCTAAGCCTACAGCCATTGCCAGATTTCTAAGCTGCATAACATTATCCTTATTTCTAATTGTAAAATAATCTTTCTCAATCAAAACCCATACCCGATCGCTTTGTCAGCCGGATCGCGTCGGAACTTTTCCCCAAAAAATTGCCAAAAAGTCGGAAAAATGTCGGACAGATCGGATAAGATCGGAAAATCCCACCCATTTGACGATCTATGGACATTGCAGAAGTCTTGAAACTTGCAGATGAACTGCTGTTCGCGCATACAGGCGATCGCCTAGACTCTCTGCAAGAAACCATTCTTAAAGGTACATTACAAGGTCAGAAATACGGCAAAATTGCCTCAGAAAATCATTTAAGTGAAGGTCATATTCGAGATACAGCATCGGAATTATGGCAAAATTTATCGGATGTTTTAGGCGAAGATATTAATAAATTAAATGCTCGGTCTATTTTAGAAAAAAATATTATCAATAATAGCTCAATAGGATATTTGGTAAATGGCAATAAAGTAAGTATTTGTTCAGAATGAAGGCGATCGCGCACATCTTCTACCCTATCCAAGCCAACAGAAAACAAACCCTACCTAGACATAGATACCGCCCCTGAAATCACCACTTTTTACGGACGAAATAACGAATTAAACACTTTAAAAACCTGGCTAATTCAAGATCGTCCCCACATCATTACCTTAGTTGGTATGGTAGGCATTGGCAAAACGACACTTGCTATCAAACTAATTGAAAAAGTCCAAACGCAATTTGAATATATTGTTTATCGCAGTCTCCGGTATTCTCCAACTATAGATAATTTTTTAACAGACTTATTGCAAAGCTTTGTCTGTCCTCCCATTATTCCCAATACCCTCGATCGCAAAATTGATCTATTACTTAAGTTTCTTCGCAAACATCGATGTTTAATTATTATAGATGACGTGCAGATGTTATTTGAAATAGGAGAAGTTGCGGGTCAATATAAAGCAGAATTTGAGGGATATTATCTGTTATTTAAACAAATTTCCGAATTGTCTCATGCAAGTAGTTTGTTGTTAATTACCAGAGAACAACCAGAAGATGCGATCGCATCTCGTCATAAATTTACCCGTTGTTTAAAACTTACTGGTTTGGGAGAATCTGCTAAACAAATATTAAGAGATAAAGAACTGTCAGACGAGCAACTGTGGGATACTTTGATTGAGAAGTATCAAAGTCATCCTTTATGGTTAGAAATGACAGCAACAATGATTCAAGAATTATTTGCCGGAAGCATGACCGAATTTTTATCTTATCCGTCGTCAATATTGAGTAATGAAATTGTATCTCAACTTAATCGAGTATGGGTAAGGTTAACAGAATCGGAAAAACAGATCGTAAATTATTTAGCTAAACAAGAAAAAGCTGTAACTTTGAGCCAGGTTTTACAGGAAATATCCGATTATACTCCAGAGATGATATTGAATACAATCCAATCGCTGAAAAGACGTTGTTTTTTAGGTGATAATCTGAATGACGAATGCCTACGAGAGGCTACGCGAACACCCTCTTTATTAAAACTCGATGGGACTTTAGAAACCTATGTGCGTAAGCACAATTGAGGAAAAATATCATTAACTAGCAGCTTATTGATGTCAACTTAAGATCAAAGCTCTAATCCGGCAGAGGTTAAAACCCCTGCCTCATAGCTTAAGTCCTCTGAAGAGGACTAATGAATTTAATAGTCCTCTTCAGAGGACTTAAGCTATAAGAGGGGGACTTTACCCTGGCGGCTTTCAGCTTAAGTTGACAGGAATGCCAGCAGTCCCTGCCCTACTTGTTAAGGGAATAACTCGCTAACCGAAACCTCAATCTCAGGAAAAGCAACCATTGAAAAAATTGCCTCCTCATTCAATATAATTTCTTGTTGATAAGTTTCATTTCCCGGTTCCCGAAACACATAAACTTGCTGCTCGTTTACGTCCAGAATCCAGTATTCAGGTATGTTAGCATTAGCATAAGCGCGTACTTTTTGACGACGATCTTTTGCTAAACTCGTATTTGCTACTTCAACTACTAAGAAAATTTCATCCGGTGTCGGATGATGGTCAAAGTAGCGACCGGGATCTATACGAACAACGGCGATATCTGGTTCGGGTTCAGAATTAGGACGCAGAGTAATAGGTAGCTGCATCCGAATATAAGCTAAACCAGTCAATATATTACTCAGATAGTTTGAAGCAGTTTGCGTAGTCGCGGCAGTGAGGGGAATTTGAAGGCTCATTTCTATTATTTGACCTTCCAATAATTCAACACGATCATCCTCATCGAGAATTCCTGTCTCAATCATCTGATGATACTCATCTACAGTCCATAAACGCAATTTAGTTACTGTCATCTTTCCACTCCTTCTCAGGGTTAAAACTTAACCATTTGGACGCTGAATAATAGTCTCAACCACCCGCCGCTTAGCTTTCGAGTCAATCCCAATTAACCTCACATATTCACCGCCATGTTCAGCCAAGCAATTTTGTAGAGATGCAATTACTTCTTTTTCCCCGTTGCTTTGAATAGTCGCACAACTTTGCCAGGAACCAGTTTTAAATCGGCGACTATCGGCATATTCTATGCCAATTTTACAGCCTTGATCTAAAAGTTGCTGCACTTGTTCTTGCACCTCAGAACTAAGCTGAGAAATTTTACCATTCCCGCCGTTACTACCTTTTTCCACGTAGGCTTTATAATATTGTCCCTGTTCATTTTTTTGTTGACTGGGCGGCTGCGAATTAGAGGAAACTTCCCCAGAATTTTGACTGCCAAATAACCGATTTTGGTTATATTCCTCTACCAGTCGCATTTCCTTAATTCGGTACTGTTGACCAACCATCGCCCTACCAATTTCTATTAGGCGAGATAGACTAAAATTAGGCTTAGGAAAATGGGGCGCTGCTTCTAAACTATTCACCAACCGCTTAGAAACCTTTTCAATTCCTATTCCATGAATAAACTCGCGAATTTGTTCGTCATAAATGCGCGATCGCAAAGCACTAAAGAAGTCAATCGCCTGGTCAGGAAACGCATCCACAAATTCCGCAATCTCGCTTTGCGGCATCCCATCCGCCTCAAAAATACCGCTAACAATTCCAATCTTATCATCGCGATTTGGTTCCCAGTAAAACTTCTCCATCCGCCCATCTCGAATTAACGGCGCGTACAGAGTAGCAAAGTCATTTCCAGTAACAATAATCGGGACTCTATGTAGCGGCGTATCGTCATAACTTCCCGGCAATTGCACGTTAGTCGGATTGTCAGCAATATTCATCAGAGTGGCATTCACCAACTGAGTATTAACAGTATACTGAGTTGTACTATCAAATCTGCCAGCACCAGCATCTAGATCGTTAATAAATATCGCGCACATTTCACCGCGAACCCGAATTTGTTCGGCAGCTTCTCGGTAGCGAAGACGAATCAACCGCGCCGGATCTCCGGCATCGGGACTTTCTAATTCTCCCCCCGATATAGTCACAGGTTCAAAACCTAGACGCTCAAAAGCTAACTCACACTGAAAAGTTTTGCCTTCCCCTTTGCGGCCGTGAATTCCTAAAATTAGAGGAACTCTAACTCCAGGTAGATCCAAAAAATTTTTAGTGATGTGAACGGCTACCTTGTCAAGAAAAGACGGAGAAATGTAATAACTCATCGGTTTATAATTTAGCGATCGCGCAGATTCTTCTTACTGTTAGCATTCTATGACAAAAGGAATGGCACTATCAATCATTGCTAGAAATTTTGATACAATACGCAAATCGTATTTTTGCCCACTCCAAAGAGATTTCTATATAATTTAGGAGCCATTAGTGAGCCCAGAAACCTTAGTAAAAGAGCCTTTTCTACAATCCGACGAGTCCACTCCCTTCAGCCGCGATAGCTTCGACAGCTACGTAATGACAACTTACGGGCGCTTTCCCATAGCTCTAGAACGCGGTCAAGGTTGCCGTGTATGGGATACTGAAGGACGCGAATATCTGGATTTTGTCGCGGGGATTGCCACTTGTACTCTGGGGCACGCCCACCCCGCTTTAATTGCAGCCGTAACCCGCCAAATTCAAACGCTACACCACGTTTCTAACCTTTACTACATCCCCGTACAGGGCGAGTTGGCAAAGTGGCTTACAGAGCATTCCTGCGCTGACAGAGCCTTCTTTTGCAACTCCGGTGCAGAGGCAAATGAAGGAGCAATTAAGCTGGCTCGGAAGTATGCCCACGAAAAGTTAAATATCGCTAATCCAACGATCGTAACGGCTCGTGACAGCTTTCACGGACGGACGCTGGCAACTGTCACGGCTACGGGACAGCCCAAATATCATAAGGGTTTTAGCCCGCTGATGCCGGGATTTTACTATGTGCCTTATAACGATATTGAAGCATTGGAAAGCGCGATCGCAGAACTCGATGCCAATGAGCGCCAAGTAACGGCAATCATGCTAGAAGCCATGCAAGGAGAAGGCGGAGTTCGTCCCGGAGATATCGCCTATTTCCAACGGATACGCCAAATCTGCGACGAAAAAGGCATTTTGCTCATTCTCGACGAAGTGCAAGTCGGCATGGCCCGCACAGGCAAAATGTGGGGTTATGAGAATTTAGGCATTGAACCGGATATCTTTACTTCCGCCAAGGGATTAGGCGGTGGTATCCCCATCGGGGCGATGCTGTGTAAATCTTTCTGTGACGTATTTGAACCAGGAAGTCACGCCAGCACTTTTGGCGGCAATCCATTTGTGTGCGCTGTGGCCTTGTCAGTCTGCCAAACTCTAGAAGCAGAAGGCATTTTGGCGAATGTAAACGAACGAGGGGAACAGTTGAGAAAGGGGTTAAGCGCGATCGCAGCCAAATATCCCCACCTCATTGCCCAAGTGCGCGGCTGGGGTTTAATTAACGGCATGGAACTCAAAGCCGATATCGAACTCACATCGATCGAACTCGTAAAAGCCGCCATAGAACAAGGCTTGCTCTTAGTACCCGCAGGCCCCAAAGTGATCCGGTTCGTCCCGCCTTTGATCGTAACGGCGGGTGAAGTAGACCAAGCTTTGGAAGCTGTCGAAAAAGCGATCGTCTCCTACGAAGCCAGGTAATTTAATGACCAAAGAGGAGCAGAGGGGCAGAGGGGCAGAGGAGCAGGGGGGCAGGGGGGTGGGGGAGAAATCTGTATCTTTCCTGTTCGATCTA
>NZ_CACA01000319.1:0-2312 GCF_000180455.1 Kamptonema sp. PCC 6506 | reverse complement strand
CTCTCTTTCCCTAGCCCCTTCTTTCCTACAAAGATGCGTAATTATTAGGTATAATTAATTAATTAAAATATTGTGAGGGATTAGGTCATGCAATCAGCTTTGCACATAAAATCTAAAGTTTTACCAGGAAATAAGCTTGAGATTGATATTCCAGATGGAGCAGTTGGCGATAGTGTAGATGTGTTCATTATTTTGCCACAAAAAACTGAACCTAAACAAGTTTCGGTTATAGAATTGCTCGAAAAAGTACACAGTCAGCGTGCGCCCAGAACTGCTGAGGAGATAGATAGAGAACTACAAGAGGAAAAAAATTCATGGGACAGCTAATACTGCCATCCTTTTCTACTATCTATGTAGACACATCAGTTTTAATTTATAGCTTGGAGGGAAATTTAGATTACATTTCTTTGCTGCAACCTCTCTGGTTGAAATTTCAAGCGGGGGAACTTGAAATAGTCAGCAGTGAATTGATATTGATGGAGGTTTTAGTTGTCCCTCTGAGAAACGCTGATTCTCTTTTAGTCAATGCTTACGAACAACTGCTTTTTTCTACCAGAATGAGGCTAATTCCCATCAGCCAATCTGTACTCAGAAATGCGGCTCAAATGCGGGCAAGTAGCAATTTAAAAACACCTGATGCGCTTCATGCAGCTACAGCTTTGAGTATAAACTGTAGTGTATTTCTTACTAATGATAAAGGGTTTCGCAACGTTCCAAATTTACCTACTGTTATCCTTACTGAAGTTTTGGCATCTTGAGCTATCCCTTATATAATTACATCGTTGCCACCGCAACTACACAAACTAAGTCCGCCTGCGCGGACTAACAGATAAAAGGAGTATTTAGAGCCGCGATTATACCAATTATATCATGTCCGGTTAAATACTTGTCATTGCGAGCTCCGCGAAGCAATCTCAAAACCTTGCGATTGCTTCGCGGAGCTCGCAATGACAGATCGTAAGTATTTTGCCGGACATGGATATAGTTGCTATGACAATACCCCTGTCTTTAAACCAGGGATTGTCAAGAACCTTGACTTTCAATAATTCCGCCGCCTAGTAAAATATCTCCATCGTACCAAACAGCCCCTTGTCCAGGGGTAATACCAAACTGCGGCTCATCAAAAATCAACTTTACCCTAGCATCTGGCAAAGGAATCACACTCACCGGTACAGGGTGCGATCGATAGCGAATTTGTACCTCCGCCCGGATGGGAGCTCCTGGTTCCGCGATCGAAACCCAATTTACCCGATTGACAATACACTCATTTTGTGCAGCAGAAGCGCGATCGCCCACAATTACCCGATTTCGGGCCACATCCAAACCAATCACATAAAGCGGTTCCGCCCATGCAATCCCCAAACCCTTCCGCTGGCCAATCGTGTAATGTTGAATCCCATCATGTTGGCCCAACACGCGCCCATCTTTGTCAACAATGTCACCTTTAAGCGGCGCAATATACTTATCCAAAAAGGCCCGCATGGAACCATTACTTTCCACCAAGCATAAATCCTGACTTTCGGCCTTATCAGCAGTCTTCAACCCAAACTCAGCCGCAATCCGCCGAGTTTCTGTCTTCGCAATATCCCCCAAGGGAAAGACAGAACCCGCCAGCATTTCTTGTGTCAAATCGTACAAGAAATAAGACTGATCTTTCGTAGAATCCACAGCCCGCCGTAATTGATAGCGATCTACTGACCCATCGTAACTAATCTGAGCGTAGTGACCAGTCGCAATCTTCTCAATTCCCAACTTTTCGCGAGCATAGCGCAACATCGGGCCAAACTTCACAGTCCGATTGCATTGCGAACAAGGTAGCGGCGTAATTCCCGCGCCGTAACCCTCCACCAAATAATCTACAATACTTGCTTGAAACAGATCCCGGCTGTCCACAATCTCATGAGGAATGCCTAATTGTTCGCAAATCTGGGCCGCATCAACCATGCCCTCAGAGCAACACTGACCCTTACCCTTCATCAGCCACAGAGTCAATCCCACCACCTCATAGCCCTGATGGTGTAAAATTGCGGCTGCTGTCGAACTATCTACCCCACCAGAGAGGCCTACTACAATTTTGTTCATGGTTTGAATCCCTAATAGGGATTTAGACAAGCAGTCGAATCCCTATTATAAACTATACGACAGAAGTTACTGATAAGTCTAATAAGCAAGCCTACGATCGCACCAATCGCGGAGGAACGCCGGATGCCTTTACTATCGATTATATTACATAAATACTACAATTGGCTGTTAGTGCTCTTAGGAGTAAGTTTAGCAATAACACCTGCCGCTAGTGGCGCGATCGCAGAGCA